>JAQXRL010000017.1 GCA_029218505.1 Eubacteriales bacterium
CAGGGCTTTGGCTTGTCCCAAAAGACTTTTTGAAAAGCTGATGGACGAGGAAGAAAGTTCTGCCGCCACCTTCTCCAGATTTTGCTGAAATCCTGCGGATTCCGGCCGCAAAACCGGCCAGGTTGCAATTTTTTTCCTGGAAAAATCGGCGTTCGTGGCCGCTGTACATGCCGCCGGACACGATTGGAATTCGAGCGCTCCGAAGCCCGCTCGTGCTATCCCTGCGTTTTTCGACAGTTTGAAGCCCTGAGACAAAGCGTCTCAGGGCTTTGGCTTGTCCCAAAAGGCTTTTTGACAAGCTGGTGGACGGGAAGCAAGTTCCACCGCCACCTTCTCCAGATTTTGCAGAAATTCTGCGGATTCCGACCGCAAAACCTGCAAGGTGCAATTTTTTTTCTGGAAAAATCAGCGTCCGTGTCCGCCGGACACGATTGGAATTCGAGCGCTCCGAAGCCCGCTCGTGCTATCCCTGCGTTTTTCGATAGTTTGAAGCCCTGAGACAAAGCGTCTCAGGGCTTTTTGCGGAAGAAATTCCGTCAATCCCAGGGGAAGACGTACTTGTTCAGGCCCAATTCTGCGCGAACGGCATTGAGTTCCTTTTGCACGGCTTCATTGACCGGCACGCCCTTGTCCTTGCGCTCCATCCACACCAGATATTCCTTTTCGCCGGCGGTATAGATGCGGTCGTGACCGGGCGCTTTTTCGCTGGCGCGCAGGGCGCGCAGAATGTCGCCGGTGGTTTTTTTGAAGGAATCCAGCCCCATGAAGGCTTCGGGATCAATGGCGATAAAGAAGTGACCCAAATGGTAGGGAATCTTTTCGCCGTGTTCGCCGATGCCGCTCAGCATCTTCATATAATTGCCTGCTTGCAGCGCTGCGGATAGAATTTCCACCACAGCGGCATATCCGTATCCCTTGTAACCGGCCAATTCCTCTCCAATGCCGCCCAAAGGCGCCAGCGCCGCTTCGCCTTTCACCAGATCCTCCAGAATTCGCGGAGAATCGGTCAGAGCCTCGCCCTGCCGGGAAATTACCGTGCCGGCCGGCGTGTCCTTGCCAATGCGGGCATAGTATTCAATGCGACCGCGCTGCACAATGGAGGTGGCGCAATCCAGCACGAAGGGGAAATCTTCATCCGTTGGCATGCCGAACGTCAGGGGATTGGTGCCCATCATGTTTTCTACGCCAAAGGTGGGCGCGATGGAGGGACGGGCGTTGGTGCCCGTGATGCCGATCATGCCGGCCTTGGTGGCCATGGTGGCATAATATCCCGCGATGCCATAGTGCGTGGAATTGCGGGCGGCAACCATGCCCATGCCGTATTTGCGCGCTTTTTCAATGGCCATGCTCATGGATTTGTATCCAATCACCTGTCCCATGCCGTCGTGTCCATCCACCACCGCCGTGGTGGGCGTTTCCCGCACAACTTCGAATTCGGTTACGGGCTTTTGAATGCCCGCCTTGATGCGATCCAGATAAATCGGCTTAAAGCGATTCACACCATGAGATTCGATGCCCCGGCGGTCACTTTCCATCAATACGTCCGTACAGATCCGCGCGTCTTCCGCAGGAATGCCGTAGGCAATGAAGGCTTCCGTCACAAAATTCGTAATGGTCTTCCAGTCAACCACGGTGTAGTTCGCCATGCTGACGCCTCCTGTTGTTTTGGCTTCCGCCACAATTTGTAAAATTTATTATATCCCAAATTCGTAAACGCAAGATATAGGAATGGTTTATTTCATGTTATCCGATGAAGGCTCAGCGGGAGCGTGAAAACATGTCGAGTGCAATATGTGAATATTCAGGAAAGAAAATTGGAAATAAAGGATTGCATCCACACAAATCCGGCGGCCAGCAACAGCAGGAGCGCGCCAACGGCGGTGAAATTCCGCACGATGCGAGCGGGGCCAAGCTTTTGCAGGTTCATAAAGGCGTAAGGATAAGGCGTATGTCTACCCGGGAGATTGCCGCGCTTTTTCGCGCGCAACAAAATAAAGGCGCAATAGATTGCCGGGAAGACGAGGACGACAGGAATCGTGTGGAGAGGGAGTGCAGCGCCGGACGGAAATAACAACCATTCCAGAATGCACAGCAAGGGCACGGCGTAGTGCAGGATGTACGTGTCCGGGCGATGCGTGTCAATGGGCTTGCCTTCCCGTTGCTTTTTCCGGTATTCCGGAGAGAGCACGAAGGCATAGATCAACATCGTCAGGGCAATGTCTGTCACCACGGCCAGGTGCAGGGCGGGCATGTCGTATCCGCCGGTCAGGCATTGGGAAAGGGAATAGAAGCCGGCCAGCAAGTTGCTAAGATTCGTGTAATATGCGAACATTGCGCCGCGACAGCCCTTTTCCCGGGAACAGAACGCGCCGAATAGGCCAATGGCGGCCAGGACGGAAATCATGATGTGCAGCATGACAAAAAGTTCTCCGCTCGTTTTGGTGGAAAGCAGATCCCTCGCCGCCGGCTTGGACGTCGAGGGATCCTGTTTGGCAATGCGCTTTTGTAAGGTTAGGAGGCGCGCTGGCTTTCCTCTTCCTCCAGCACGCGATAGGCGACCTTTCCCACCAGCGTCTTGGGAAGTTCGTCGCGGAATTCGATGTCGTAGGGCATGGCATATTTGGCAATATGCTTGCGGCAATAATCAAGAATGTGATTTTTCATCGCATCATCGGGCGCATAGCCAGGCTTGAGAACGATAAACGCCTTGACCTTCTGCATTTTATAGGGATCCTTTACCCCAATGACGCAGGACATATGCACCGCTTCGTGGGCGTCCAGAATGTTTTCAATCTGGGAAGGATATACGTTGTAGCCAGAGGTCACGATCATGCGCTTAATGCGTTGCCGGAAATAGATGAATCCGTCTTCGTCCATGATTCCCAAATCGCCGGTATGCACCCATGTCAAGCCGTCCGGGTGTGTTTGCAACGTATCCGCAGTTTCCTTGGGGTGATTGACGTATTCCAGCATAACCGTGGGGCCGGCCAGGCAGATCTCGCCTTCTTCGCCGTAGGGAACCTCCTGCTGCGTGCCCACTTTCACAATTTTATAATACGTATCCGGGAAGGGGATGCCGATGGAGCCTTCCTTGGCTTTGGTGAGAGGCGTTAGGCAACTGGCAGTCACGCATTCCGTGGTGCCATAGCCTTCGCGCACCTCGATGGTGGCGCCATGTGCCTTCAGGAACGCGTCAAAGCGCTTTTTCAATTCCACGGAAAGACTGTCTCCGCCGGAAAATACGCCCTTCAGGCAAGCGAGATTCAGCTTCTCCAATCCTTCAATGCGCAAAAGCGCTTCGTACAGGGTTGGAACACCCGCAATGAAGTTGGGCTGATATTTGGCCAACAGCTGCGCGTAGGTTTGGGGTGTGAATCGCGGAATCAGGATGCAGCGACCGCCGTTGACCAACATGGAATGGATGGATACGCCCAAGCCGAAGCCATGGAACATGGGCATGATGGCCAGCATTTTGTCGCCGGGAACGAACATAGGATTCATGGCGATGATCTGTGCGCCCAAGGCGTTGAAATTCAAATTGGACAACAAAATTCCCTTGGTAACGCCGGTAGTGCCGCCGCTGTACAGAATTACGGCCGGCTGTTCATCCGTGCGTTCCACGCGGGCTTCGCCGGAAAAGCTTTCGCCCTTGCGCAGAAAATCCTTCCAGAGAATGACGTCCGCATCCTTGGGCAACTTGGGCACTTTTCTTCCTTGCGTAAGGGCGTAGCCCACCTTCATAATGGGGTTCAGCGCATCCTTTACGCTGGTGATGATCAGGTTTTTCAGCGAAGGCGTGTTCTTTCGAATGTTTGCAAATTTTGAATAGAATTGATCCAACGTAATGGCGGCGACAGACTTGGAATCGTTCAGGTAAAATTCGATTTCCCCTTCGGCGGACAAGGGATGGATCATGTTGGCGATGGCGCCAATCATGTTTACAGCGTAGAACATGATGACGGTTTGGGGCGTGTTGGGCATGCAAATGGTAACGCGCTCGTCCGGCTGAATGCCCAGGGCGCGCAGGGCCTTTGCGCAGGCATGGATTTGCGCAATGGCGGCTTTGTATGTGGTTGCGCTGCCCATAAAGTCCCAAGCGATGTATTGAGGATATTTTTCCCCGATTTCTTCCACCGCGCCCATCATGGTGCGCTGGGAATATTCAAGATGGGCTGGTGTTTCCCCCAAAAAGGGATACCAAGGGGTTTTTACGGAATTCTGCATCAGTATTCCACCTCCTCACAGGCTTTCTGCTCCAGAAGCTCCGGGTTTTCCAATAAATGCTTCAGCAAACGAACGGTTTTGGAATAATAATATCCATCCGCAATGCGCTCATCCAGGGTAATTCCGATGTCCAGCACCATATGGGTCAGCATAGAGCCATCCGGCTGCGGCACGGTTTCCTCCCGCATTTTGCCAATGGCGGCAAAGATGGAATTGGTTCCCCAATTGTTCAAGTGGTGATATGCGGCGTCCAACCCGATGGAACCCAGGTTGGAAATCAATACGGTGGCGAATCCGGGGTCCGTGGCGATCAATTCTTTCGGCACACGGCCATAATAGTCTAACCGGCGAATCAGGAAAAAAACGGGCCTTAAGATGCAACGGGGAAATTTCATAAATAACCCCATAAAGCCCGTGGTGGGATCGTCTTGATTTTCTTTGCGGCATTGATGGATTTCCTGCATCAAATCCGCGTGCAGGCTGTCGATGGTCGTTTCGGGACCAAAAGATTTGAATGCCAACGCCTCATGGCTTTCGTCCTGAAAGCGCTTTTTTACCACGAACGCCAGGGAAAGTTCCCTGCGCTGATATAACCGTGCGCCTTGATAGAAACGATTCATTTTCGGACGCAGGGTAATGGTTTTCACAAAACCAGTGGCGATCAAATGAAATAGCGTATACTTGTCCTCTGTCCGTCCTTCGTTTTTCTTGTTCAGGAAGCGAAGCGCGTTGGTCAAATCTACGGTGATTTTCAGATACGTTTCGTTTTCGCTGCGATGCGGCATGACATATGGCATAATCGCATGCATCGGGTCAATATCCCGAAGCCATATGGCATCGCGTCGGTCGCCTCTGCGGCGTTTTTGCTTCTCCATATTGGAAGCCATCCCTTTCCATTTACCATATGATATGCTATGATACCACATTCATGCCATTTTTTCCAGCACAAATGGACATTATTTCTTCGATTTTGTGACAAAAACGTTGCAAATGCCAATCGTTTTTATTGATTTTGGGCGCGTGCGCGGAGAAACGCCCATGAAAACAATTTCATTATAACAATTTTAGGTGGCAGTTGTCCAAATCACATGTTATAATAAAGCGGATCGAAAGACTTTTTTGGAAGCGAAACAATGGGCGCAGGGAATTGTCTTCCCCATGCCAAGGCGGCATGGAAGAGGGAATCTCTTTTCACGGGAAACGATCTGCCTTTCCCCAACGAAAAAGCGGAGGTTTTGCAATGTTCAGAATCGTATCAAGAAAGCGTCTGAATCCCACGGTCACCAGACTGGACGTGGAAGCGCCTTTGATCGCAAAAAAGGCGGAGCCGGGCCAGTTTGTGATTCTGCGCGCGGAGGAAAACGGCGAGCGCATCCCGCTGACCATTGCGGATGCGAACCCGGAACGGGGCACCATTTCCCTGATCTTTCAACTGGTTGGGGAGAGCACCATGGCGCTGAATGCGCTGCGGGAGGGAGACTGTGTTCCCGGCATATCCGGCCCGTTGGGCAGGGCGTCGGAATTGGACGGATTGAAGAAAGTTGCCGTCATCGGCGGCGGCGTCGGCAGCGCAATTGCTTATCCTGTGGCCAAAAAACTCCACGAGATGGGCTGTGTGGTGCATACCATCGCAGGATTTCGCTGCAAGGACCTGGTGATTCTGGAAGAGGAATTCCGTGCGGTCAGCGATGAATTTATCATTACCACGGACGACGGCAGTTACGGCCGCAAGGGCGTGGTTACGGCGGCGTTGGAAGAGATGATCCAGGCGGGCAATCAATACGATCAGGTAATTGCCATTGGGCCGCTGATTATGATGAAATTTGTGTGCAAGACCACGGAAAAATACGGAATCAAGACGATTGTCTCCATGAATCCCATCATGATCGACGGCACGGGCATGTGCGGCGGTTGCCGGTTGACCGTGGGCGGAGAGACAAAGTTTGCCTGCGTGGACGGGCCGGATTTTGACGGACATTTGGTGGATTTCGACGAAGCGATGCGTCGGGGCGCCACATATAAGGAATTTGAAGCCCATGCCCGGGAAGCGGCATGCAATCTATTCAGGGACGCGGGAAAGGAGGAGACTGCAAATGGCTGAGGGAATTGGATTTTATGAAGTTGCTCAGGGCATGACCCTGGAAGAGGCCGTTCAAGAAGCAAAGCGTTGCTTGCAATGCAAAAACAAGCCTTGCCGTTCCGCGTGTCCGGTGCAGATTGACATTCCCGCCTTCATCGGAAAAATTGCCCAGGGAGATCCGGAGGGCGCATACCAGGTGCTTTCCAAAATGAGCGCGCTTCCGGCGGTCTGCGGACGAGTGTGCCCGCAGGAAACCCAGTGCGAATCCAAATGCGTGCGTGGAATCAAGGGAAAGCCCATTGCCATTGGCCGTCTGGAGCGCTTTGCGGCAGATTGGCATCGGGAACATGTCCGGGAAGAAACGCCCCGGCCGCAGGCAAACGGCCACAAGGTGGCCGTGGTTGGTTCCGGGCCTGCGGGACTGACTTGCGCGGGCGATTTGGCGCGGTTGGGATATCAGGTAACGGTATTCGAAGCGCTGCATGTGGCGGGCGGCGTGCTGATGTATGGCATTCCGGAGTTCCGGTTGCCCAAAACCATCGTGCAAAGCGAAATCGACGGTCTGCGCAAGCTGGGCGTGGAAATTGATTGCGATACGGTGATCGGCAAGACGTTGACCGTGGACGAATTGTTCGAAGACGGATACGAGGCGGTTTTTGTGGGGAGCGGCGCCGGGCTGCCGCGGTTTATGAACATTCCCGGAGAGAGCCTGCGGGGCGTGCTTTCCGCCAACGAATATCTCACCCGCATCAATCTGATGAAGGCATACCTTCCCGACAGCAAAACGCCGGTGTACCGGGCGGACAAGGTTGCGGTGGTGGGCGGCGGCAATGTGGCGATGGATGCCGCCCGTTGCGCCCTGCGCATGGGAGCCAAGGAGGTTTCCATCGTGTATCGCCGGGGCATGGAAGAATTGCCCGCGCGCCGGGAGGAAGTGGAACACGCCAAGCAGGAAGGAATTCTCTTCCGCACGCTGTGCAATCCCGTGGAAATTTTGGGCGGAGAAAACGGAGAGGTTACCGGAATCCGCTGTGTGGAAATGACGTTGGGCGAACCGGATGCTTCCGGGCGCCGCAGGCCCGTGGTGAAGCCGGGCAGCGAATTTGAATTGGAGGTGGGAATGGTCATTATGGCCATCGGCACCAGCCCCAATCCTTTGATTCGCGCCACGACGCCAGGCCTGGAAACCAACCGCCACGGCTGCATTGTGGTGGAAGAGGAAACGGGCCGCACCAGCCGGGACAACGTATACGCCGGCGGAGACGCCGTAACGGGCGCCGCAACCGTGATTTTGGCCATGGGCGCGGGCAAAACCGCCGCGAATGCCATCCATCAGGCCATTCAGGAGAACGCATGAAGCTGCTGATTGCATCTGACCTTCATGGGTCCGCCCGCTACTGCCGCTTGTTGCTCGAAGAATACGCCCGGACAGGCGCGGACAAGCTGGTGCTGTTGGGAGATTTGCTATATCACGGCCCGCGCAATGATTTGCCCGACGAATATGCCCCCAAAAGCGTGATTGCGATGCTCAACGGGATCAAACGCGAAATCCTGTGCGTGCGCGGCAATTGCGAAGCGGAAGTGGATCAGATGGTGTTGGAATTTCCGGTGCTCAGCGATTCCGCGATGATTTTTGTGGACGGAAAGACGCTGTTTTGCAGCCATGGACACATTTTCTCGCCGGAAAAACTGCCGCCGCTGCAACCTGGGGACGTGCTGCTGACAGGCCACACGCATGTGCCGCACCGGTTGGAACGGGATGGTGTGTTGTGCCTGAATCCGGGAAGCGTGTCTCTGCCCAAACAGGGAAGCGGACGCGGCTATCTTCTCTATGAAAATGGCGTGTTTGCATGGCATGCGCTGCCGGATCACGCGTAATGGCGCCGTTTGGGGGATTCATTTGAGGACGGAATGAATCCCCCGGGCATTTCAAGGATTCTTTTTGAAGCATCATAGAATTTACATGAATATGTATTGACAGAATTGGGGATTGGCGCTATAATAGTAAAGCGCTTTGAGAGAGGCGCAGTGTGGTCCCTTAGCTCAGCTGGATAGAGCGTCTGGCTACGGACCAGAAGGTCAGGGGTTCGAATCCCTTAGGGTCCGCCAAAAACCGATAAGCACCGCAAGGGGCTTATCGGTTTTTTTATCCGCTTTTCACCGGAGAGGAATACATCGGATCCATGGACGATTGCGTTCCCCTGGTGGTAAACGAAAAGAAACGGGCGATCAATCAACGCTTGAAAGGGCAGGAAGGCAATGATTCCAACGAGGAAAGAAGCCGAAGATTTGCTGCAAGATGGATTAAGATCCAATCCCGGGCCATGGGGCAATCATTGCAGAACCGCGGCGCATTGCGCCGAAAAAATAGCAGAGGCTTGTGGAGATTTGGATCCGGATAAGGCATATGTGTTCGGATTGCTGCATGATATCGGCAGAAAGTGCGGCGTCAGACATTTGGGACATGTGTCGGATGGGTATTCATATATGATGCGATTGGGATACGACGAGGTGGCCAAAATATGCCTTACGCATTCTTTTCAGAACCACACAATGCATGAATACATTGGAAAATTTGATGTGTCTGAAGAAGAACTGGATCTGATAAAAACTGCGCTGTCGAATACCGTTTATGACGAGTACGATCGGCTAATTCAGTTGTGCGATAGCATTGCTGGCGCAGAAGGTGTTCTGGATATAGAAAAGAGAATGGAAGATGTAAAAGAAAGATATGGGTTTTATCCGCAGGAGAAATGGAATGCGAACATAGACTTGATGCATTCTTTTGAAAAGAAAATGAACAAAAGTGTCTATGCGGTTTGTGAAAAAGAAGCATTTCGGCCGAATGCCCTGTAAATATCCAAGCAGCTCCATCGGCATTTATGCGGCCGCAATATGACGCGGAAACGCCCTGAAAATAAAGGTTTTCAGGGCGTTTCCTTGTTGTGCGCCGAACAGGCGCGATACCTTCCCGTGGAACTGGAGGCATGAAGAAAAGCGGTCGCAAAGGGCATGAATCCACAGCGTTAAGAGGCAGCCGGTCGAAAAACGCAGGGAGAGCATGAGAGGGCTCGGGGCCATTCGAATTCCAATCGCGGCCGGAATCCGCAGGATCCAAG
>JAQXRL010000018.1 GCA_029218505.1 Eubacteriales bacterium
AATCGGCAGGAATTTTTGCTTACTTCGTCCGCTTCAACGGCAAATTTCAGCCCCTTACGTCTGTGTAAGCTCCCTCATTTGCAGCCTTGCTTCCTATGCGCGCAGAAACGGCGTTTTCGCAGACAGCGAACCGGCGTCTACGCACAGCCATTCGGCATTGCGGATTTTATAATGCGCGCCCACTTCTCGAAAGGGAATTCCATGAATTTCCGCCAGAAGCGCGGCGATATTTCCGCTATGGGTAACGACAAGCCAATCGCCACGGGCCTGCGCGGCGATTTTTTGCAGCGCCGGAACAAAGCGGTTCAACACGTCCTGATAACATTCGCCGCCCGGCGCGGGGATATGCCGGGGACTTTTGTCCCATGCCGCATATTCGGCGGGGTATTGTGCGCGAACCTCATCCCAGGAAAGACCTTCCCAACGCCCCATGCACATTTCTTCCAAACCGTCCAGCACCGTGGGACATATGCCCAGCATTTGGCCGGCGATGTCCGCGGTTTGTCTGGCACGGCGCATGGTGCTTACGGCGATTCCCTCCAGGGCGATGGATTGTTCCAACAGGCGTTGGCCCAACAGCAGCGCCTGCTGCCGGCCGGTTTCGTTCAGATCCGTATCCGTGGAACCCTGTATGTGCAGCACGGCGTTCCAGTCCGTCTGTCCGTGCCGCGCGAGCAATAGCTTCACTCGTCGTCCTCCGGGCGATATTCCGTGTCGTCCCAGTTTTCCGGACGCAGCCCGATGTTGGTTTGCGCGCCTTCAATTTTGCTGTTCAGATATTTTTCACATTGCGCGTTGGCATAGGAGGCGTAAATCATCCGGTTGAAGGACAGGCCGAACACAAGATAATACAATGCCCACACCAGAATGACGTAAACCTGAATATCCGGGAAGATGCACAAAATCACATACGCCAAAATGGTGATTGCCAGGGTTGCCAGTTTGATGGCCAGCGCAAACGGCAGGCGGGCAATGGTGAGCAAGATGGAATTTCGAAGCAGATTGCGGAAACTCAGCGAATAGGTGACCATCATGGTATATACCAATTCCAGGGAAAGAATCCACACCAGCGCCACCATGAACACCAGGCCCATCGGGATTACAAAGAACATGGATTGCGACATCATCTGTCCATAATATGCGTAACTCATGTATACCAGGAAGGGAACCAGCCCCGTAATGAAGGAGACGCCGAAGGCCTGTTTCCAGTTTCCCTTCACCGCATCCCAGAAATCGCTGAGCACAAAAGAATGCTGATCCCGCGCCCAGTTGCGCGTGACATAACTCACGCCCGCCGTAAACGGCCCGGTGATGCCGATCAGCGGAATCATCACGGCGAAATACATGGTGAGATATCCCAAATTATATGTGCCGGCCTCCATGGTTTGCACAATGACCAGATAATTGATGAACGTCCAGATTACGGCGGGAAGCCAAATCAGCACATACAGCAGGTTGAGCCCCACCATGGCGCCCCAACGCACGCCCACCGTTGTTCGAAACAATTGAAAGCGGTTGGCCGGCATGTCCTCAATGCGGTAATCGCCCTTGCCCGCCTTTCCATAAAAGTAATTGTTCATTAAATTGCCAAACAGCATGATATACCTCCAACGATACATTTTCTTTATTCTATATTATACATCACGGTCCATGGCCGGCGCAATAGAAAAATCATTCCTGGCAGAGAAATTCACATGGATGGCATTTGACGCAAAATCGCCGCAAAGGAAATCTTTACGTTCAAATTTCCTTGGAAACAGACATTCTTGTTGCAAATTCGTTTTTCTCGCGATATAATGAAGATCTAGGATTGTGGGGTGAGTTTGCTTGCGGGCAACCGAGATAGAAATATCCCTGGACGAGATTTCGCGCAATGCCCGCCTGATCCGTCAGGCGATTCCCGGCCGGGTAAAAATGCTGGGCGTGGTAAAGGCGGATGCGTATGGCCACGGAGACGTTCAGGTGGCCCGATGCCTGGTGGAACAAGGGGCGGACATGCTGGCCACGGCCATCGACGAGGAAGCGTTGGCGCTGCGCGATGCCGGAATTGCCTGTCCCATCCTGGTGCTGGGCCGCACGGATTTTCAGAATAGGGAAGCGTGCGTGGAACGGGATATTTCCATGGCCGTGTTTTCTCCGGAGGAACTGCAAAGCCTGGACGCCATTGCGCAGCGCATGGGCAAGCGCGCGCTGTGCCATTTGAAATACGACACGGGAATGACGCGCATTGGAGTGCGGGGAGAGGCGGAACTGTGGGCGCTGCTGGAAACATGGACGAAATGCAAAAGCGTGCGCATGGAAGGCTTCTTTACCCATTTTTGCGCGGCGGATTCCGACCCGGATTTCACGCGGCAGCAAAACGCGCGGTTCGTTCGCGGCGTGGCGATGGCAAGACAGGCGGGATTTTCCCCCATCGCCCATGCCGCCGCTTCTTCCGCAATGCTGCGGGAAGAATACCAGCACGACATGATCCGGGCAGGCATTGCGCTGTACGGAAGCTGCATGCCCGATTTGCCCGTGCGGAACGCGCAAACGCTTCGGACAAAGCCCGTGCGCATGGTTCGCGTCGCCCCGGGAGATACTGTGGGATACGGGAGGACATACCGTTTTCAACGGGATTCCGTGGTAATCACCTTGCCGATTGGCTACGGAGACGGATATCCGCGCGTTCTGGGAAACAAAGCCGATGTGCTGGTGCGTGGAATGCGCGCGCCTGTGGTGGGCAATGTGTGCATGGATATGCTCACCGTGGACGTCACCGGGATTCCCGGCGTTACCTTGCAGGACGAAGT
Organism: Eubacteriales bacterium; assembly: GCA_029218505.1. Lineage (GTDB taxonomy): Bacteria > Bacillota > Clostridia > Christensenellales > Aristaeellaceae > SUG1456. The sequence goes on from JAQXRL010000018.1 coordinate 2,793, forward strand.
GGTGTTGTTGGGCCGGCAGGGCGAGCAACGGATTACGCCCGATGAGTTGGCCCGGTTGGCCGGCACCATTCCATATGAAATTATGCTCGGCTTTTCGCCGCGCGTTCGCCGCATTTACCGAGGAGGATGAAATTCCATGGGCAAAAAAGAAATGGTGAAATACGTACTGCTGTTGCATGTGACAATGATTCTGGTGGGGTTCATCCTCTTTTCCATGGGCACCACCGCGTGGGCGATTCTCGGAACGCTGGTTTTGCTGGGTTGCTGCGTGCTGATGTTCCGGGAAGGCTGCGCAATGGGCGAACGCGCGTGCGCTTTGAAGGTCAGCCTGGATCATACCGACAAGGCCGTTGATTCCGGCACCGCCAGAGAAGCCTACAAGCCCAGCACGCCGCGCAAAGCCATCCTGACCTGCGCCATTGTGCCGCTGATCATTTCGCTGGTTTACTTGGGCGTGTATTTTACGGCGCTGAATACCCAGGGACATGTCTACGGCCAGGAGGGCCTTGAGGAAGCCCTGGAGCAGATGGAGACGCCGGAGACGGAAGGAGATATCGCCGTTCCGGAAGCCAGCGCTGCGCCGGAGACGACCCTTGCGCCGGAAGGAACCCTGGATCCGGAAGCGTCTCTCGCTCCGGACGCCGGTGTTGCCGGCGACGAGGCGCAGGAAGACGCCGGGATTACCTTCGGCGAATGGGCGGAATCCATGTCCTCTTTGGATATGGCAACGTTGATTCTGCGCCTGGTGACCTTTGTGCTTGCGCTGCCGTTTTGGCCGGTGCTGGCGTTTTGGCAGAGCCAATATGTAACGTTAAGCGCCGCTTCCATCACGCTGCTGGTCGTCTATCCCTTCGTGTGGCCTTCCATTCTCTATTTGGGATATTTGCAGGGCCCCAAGTTGTGGAAACACACGGAGGAGGCAATGGTAAAGGGCAAGCGCAGGGCCAAGGCGCGTTCCCGCATTGTCAAGAAAAACAAAAATCCCCGCGCGCAAAAGCCGATGATTTGACGCGGAATGCTTTTGCCGGGCTTTTTGAAAGTGTGATCGCGTTTTTTGCAAAAAGCATTTGCATTTGTTGCTGAAATGTGATATAATTACGACAAATGCAATGCGTGTAAAAGCGTTCCGAGGCAAAGCGAAAAAAGTGCCGGGAATGTTGGGAGGAAATATGCGCATTATCGCCGGAGAGGCCAAGGGCCGAAGGCTGTTCGCGCCGCCCGGCGAGAACACCCGTCCCACGTCGGACAAGCTGCGCGGGTCGTTGTTCAACATTTTGGGCGCTGCCGTGCAGGAAAGCCGCGTGTTGGATTTGTTTGGAGGCACGGGGGCCTTGGCGTTGGAAGCCATCAGCCGGGGCGCTGCGTTTGCCGCCATTGTGGATTTGGATCGGGCAGCCATCAAAGCCATCACGCGAAATGCCGCCGCCGTATCCGGAAAGGAAGATGCCTCCCGGGTGAAAATTCTGCAGGCGGATTATCGGGCGGCCATTGCGTCGTTGGCAGGACAAAGGTTTGATCTGGTTTTTCTGGATCCGCCGTATCGCATGACCGGCGCGTATGCGGATGCGTTGACGCGTCTGCGGGCAGCGAACTGCTTGGCAAAAAACGCCTTGCTTTTGCTGGAGCGCGCCAGAAACGCGGAGGTTTTGTTGCCGGAAGGTTTTGAACACCACGATACCCGCCAATACGGGGAAACCGCGGTGGATTTTGTGCGTGAAAGGACGGATGCCCATGAAGGCGATGTTTGCGGGCAGTTTTAATCCGCCTACGCTGGGGCATTTGGATCTTCTGCAACGCGCAGCGGGCATGTTTGATCAAGTGGTCGTTGCGGTTTTGGGCCAGCCGGAGAAACGGTATGCGCTTTCGTTGGAGGCCAGGGCGGACATGCTGCGGCGCGTAACAAGGCATTTGTCCAATGTGGAAGTGGTGTTTTCCGCAGGAATGCTCACGGATCTGGCCAGGGACTTGGGCGTGGACGTGGTTTTGCGGGGCGTTCGCAACAGCGCGGATTTGCCCTTGGAAATGCAATTGGCCAACGCGTATCGCACCCTGGGCGGGTTGGAAACTTTGATGATGAGCTGCTCGCCCCAGTATTGCATGCTTTCATCCACCATCGTTCGGGATTGCGCCATGCATGGCGCGCCGTTGGACGCCATGGTGCCCCGAGAACTTATGGACGAAATCTACGCTGCATACGGAAACACGCCGAATGCGGAAAGGAAGTGCTGAGGCATGGATCACGATCAGGATAAATTCTATGAAGAGGAAACAGTCGCGCCCGAGGAGGTTCAGAACGATGCTTCTGACGACCAGGGCGTAGACGACATGAAATACTTTTTGGAATTGTTAAAATGCATTCGCGCGGCCATTAAGGCCGGCGCCAGCGTGCCTTTGACCGGAAAGCGCATTGTGGATGCGGATAAATGCCTGATGATTATTGACGACATGGAGAACAATTTGCCGGACGCGGTGCAATACGGACTGCAAATGTATTCCGAACGCGACCGCATTTTGGGCAACGCGGAATCCGCCGCCATGAATCGGGTCAGTTCTGCGGAAATGCGCGCCAATGCCGCCATCGAAAAGGCGAAGGCGGAGGCCGAGCAGCGCATTGCGGACGCGGAAAATGAAGCCCGTGCCATCCTTGCCGACGCCCAGGAGCGGGCGGATCACATGGTGGAGGAAAGCGAAATTATCCGCCAGGCCCGCGAAGAGGCCCGC
>JAQXRL010000019.1 GCA_029218505.1 Eubacteriales bacterium
CCCATGCTGTATTGATCATGCCCAAATTTCTGATGAGCAAATAAGAGGGAATGATGCCGCCGCTGAACCACATTGTAAACGCAAACAGCAGATTGATTGCTCCCCTGCCCAACAATTCTCTGCGCGAAAGCGCAAAGGCGGTAAGAAAAGTAATGACAATATTGATTGCAGTTCCTGTCACGGTGTAAAAAACGGACATCAAAAAGCCATGCACCATCCAGGAATCGTGCAGCACATGTCGAAAGCCTTGCAGGGAGAACCCCTTGGGATAAAACGTGACCAGCCCAAGGCCCACCTGCGCAGGATCAGAAATGGCGCCGGCAATGATGCAAAGAATTGGATACGCACAGATGACCGAAAACAGAATCAAGACGCTGTTGTTGATGGCATAAAACACACAGTCCCCCTTGGTTCTCCGAATCGGAGAGGCGTGGCGTTTTTTCTTCATTTTCTCCATTTTTCATGCTCCTTCTTAGAACAGCGACGTGTCGTTCAATTTTTTGCAGATTGCGTTAACCGTGACGATCATCAGGAACGACAGAAGCGAATTCATTAAGCCAATGGCCGTAGCATAAGAATACTTGGGACTTGCAGCGGCAATGCCCTGACTGTATACATACGTAGAAATAACCTCGCTTGTAGATTTGTTCAAGTCGTTTTGCATCAGCAGCATCTTGTCCGCGCCAACGGAAAGAATGGAACCCATGTTCATGATCAGCGAAATGACAATCACCGGAATAATGGCAGGAATGTCAATGTGCCGGACGCGCTGTACGCGACTTGCGCCGTCCACAATCGCCGCTTCATGCAACTGAGGGTCTACGGAAGTCAGTCCCGCAATATACAGAATCGTTCCCCATCCGGCATTTTGCCAAATGCCTGACCACACATATAAATGAGGAATTGCAGAAGCAACGCCCATCAGGTCGCGGTCTGTCCCGCCAAGGGATTGGATGAATTTGGAGAGAACGCCCAGCGTAGGGTTCAGGAAGCGAATCAGCGTTCCCACCATAACCACAACGGACACAAAATGCGGCAAATACGTCATTGTTTGAATGATGCGCCTCGTCGTTCGATTTCGCATGCAGTTCATCGCCAACGCCAAGAGGATGCTCACGATCATCCCCGCAACAATGGCATACACAGATATTCGCAGGGTGTTTTTCACCAGATTCCAAAAATCATAGTAGGTTACAAATTTGACAAACCATTTGAGCCCAACCCAATCGCTGCCCCAAATTCCTTTGGCGATTTTATAATCCTTGAACGCGATAACCGCACCATACATGGGACCATAGGCAAAGAGCAGGATATACGCCAAAGCCGGAATCAGCATAATATACAGCGGATAAATCCTTTGAAATTGATGAAGAAGCCAATGCTCGTCTGAATGCAACCTGTACTTACCCTTTGAACGTCTCATCCGAATACTCCTATCTTCTTGCCATATTTGCCTCATTCTGTGTACCAACCGATATGGCACGCCGTTCCGAGTGGATTTATTATCTATAATTTAAAAGAAATTGTAAAGTACAAATTCATGCTTCCACGCAAAAACCATGAAATCATGCGTTTTTCCGGCTGTCAAAATATTTTCCACGTGTCAAATTCGATGGCTTTTTCTCCAAAACAGGCAATTTTTCTTCATCGGCATTTGACTTTCCATTTCGATCGATGTACAATAATGCCATACGCAAGTTCCATCCATGGTCCCGGACGGATCCGCGAAAACCAGATCACCGGTTGAAAATCATTTTGCCTTTCAGGAATCTTATAAATCGCGAATGAGCAAACAGCGCATCGCTTCTTTTTATCCGTGAACGCAAATCATTCTTCAAGGGGGATATCTATGGCCCAAATGAAGCCGCAAAGCGTCAAAACAGAAACAGGAAAAAGACTTCTGTGGAATTCGCTTCTTTTGTGCACCAGCGCAATGGCTGCAACGTTTTTCGTTTTCTTTTTGGTTTTTGCGATCATCTTTTTTCGCACGGATGCGGAGCTGACTGACATTGCAATCAATGAATCCACCCAATATATCATCACACGTGCCCAGGAAATTGGCGATTCCTTCAACCGGGAATGGAAGCGCATGATTGACAGCGATTTTCTCAAACTGTCCCGGCAATACCTTTCTCAATCCAACGGCGAAACCAATTCGTCCGCAGTGTATGCCCGTCTGCTGAAAATGCGAGATGAAATCGAAAACCGCTTCACTTGTTCCGGCGTGTTTTACGATGTCATGCTGGTATCAACCGACGGTGAAAAGGATCTTGCCTGTTCTTCGCGCTTCATTTCCGATGATTTTGAGCGGGACTATCATGATGGAATCTATAATTTCGATCATCAGTCCTATGAGGATTTTCTGAATACCATAAAAAGCATGCCAGACCCCAGGTATAGCCGAAACATGATTCATTCCGGCGTGCTTTGTTACCAGTATGCCCAAACCTACACGGCCAACGTAGGCTTCTTTCGCTATCATCTGGACCAAAACAGCAAAATCCACGCCTTGATACAAGTGGATTTTGATCAGTTGCGGCTTTTCTTTTCATCTTTTCGATATGCAGGCGATTTTTTTATGATCTCAAACGGGAACGATGCTGTCTATACTACGGATCCCGAAATCCACCTCGCGTATGCCGGAAACGGCCTTTATACCGATGGTCATTCCCAAAATCTCTATGTCATGACCACGATTCCAAATGTAAACATGTCCTGCTATATCTCGCTGGATTCCAACCGCATCCATGCCGGCGTCATGAATTTCCACCATTTATTAACAATTCTGGCAGTCACCTTCTGCGTTCTGATTCTGGTTCTCATTGTGCTTTTGTTCATGAAGTGGCACTTTCCCATCCTGCGCATTGCCCAGGACATCCCCATATCGGAAAAACATCCGACCGTCAATCTCCTCATCAGCAATCATATCGACTCCCTTACGCGTTCCAACACCACATTTGCTCAACAGATCCGGGAGATGGAACCAAAAGTACATCGAGCTTTGCTGAATCGGTTCTATTTGGGCAACTCTCTGAGCGAAACCGAGTGGGCGCAAATCGATGCCTTAACCTCTCTGCCGCCGAACGGACTCTTTCGTTGCATGGTGCTGGGTTGTTTG
>JAQXRL010000020.1 GCA_029218505.1 Eubacteriales bacterium
ACGGCGGTGGGGCTGTTCAATTCCGCGATGAACTTCGCATTGGTCATCTTTGCAAACGCTCTCAGCAAAAAGATCAACGATACAAGTCTGTGGTGAGGAGGGCACCTATGAAGGGTTTCGGAAGGAGACAGAACGGTTGTCCTGAATCCGTGGGCAGTTATGCATTTCGGGGAATCAATGCAATGATCATGGTCTGCATTGCAATGATCATGTTATATCCATTCCTGTATGTGGTCTTTGCCTCAATCAGCGATCCAAATTCGCTGATTCGCCACAGGGGCATTTTGTGGAAGCCGTACGGCGTTCAATTGGACGCGTACAGTTTGGTGCTCAACAACCCGAACATTGCGATGGGATATCTGAATACGGTTTTCTATGTGGTTCTGGGAACCGTCATAAACATGGCGATGACGATTCTGAGTGCCTTCGTGCTGGCGCGCAGGAATTTTCTGCTTCGAAAACCATTGACGCTCATGGCGCTGATCACCATGTATTTCAGCGGCGGAATGATTCCGTTGTATTTGCAGGTAAACCGGCTGGGGTTGCTGAACAGCGTATGGGCGCTGTTGCTGCCGACGGCGATGAGCACGTATAATCTCATCATTATGCGCACGGCATTCAGCAATATTCCCGCAGAATTGGAGGAATCGGCGTTTTTGGACGGCGCGAATGAATGGGTGATTTTGTTCCGCATCGTCGTGCCCCTGTCCATGGCGACTTTGGCGGTCATGGTGCTGTTTTACAGCGTGAATATCTGGAACGGCTGGTTCAATGCGATGATCTATCTGCAGGATCGAAAGCTTTTCCCGCTGCAGCTGATCCTGCGGGAAATTCTGATTGCCAACGATACGAGCAGCATGACCGTGGGCATGACCGGCGATAAGGTGCCTTTGGCCGAATCCGTGAAATATGCGACCATCGTGGTGGCGACGCTGCCGGTGCTTTGTATCTATCCGTTTCTCCAGAAATACTTTGTGAAAGGCGTCATGATTGGCGCGCTGAAGGGCTAAACGCGATGCTCGGGGATAGGAGCCGTCTGCAAAGATCGTTTGGATGGAATAGGAGTGAAGCGAATGGTGATTCCAGGATTGGTGTCCGTCAGTTTTCGCAGGCTTTCTGCCGGGCAGGTGGTGAAACTTTGCGAAAACGCCGGATTGCAGGCAATTGAATGGGGCGGCGACATTCATGTTCCCGCTGGAGATCTGAAATGTGCGCGGGAAGTTTCCCGGATGAGCCGCGATGCGGGAATGGAAATTACGGCATACGGCAGCTATTTCAGGCTGGGACAGGAGGAAGAAGCGTTTCGCCGCAATTTGGACACGGCTGCAACGCTGGGCGCGCCGGTGATGCGCATATGGGCGGGAAGCAAGAATGCGGAAGACTATCCGGCAGACGAGCGCAGTGCGCTGATGGATCAGTTCCGGAAGCTTTGCGATTGCGCAGCGCAGCAAAACATCCTGATTGCGCCGGAATTCCATCCGGGTACGATTACGAATTCCATTTCCAGCGTTTGCCAGCTGATGCAGGAAATGCCGGATTTGCGCCTGTACTGGCAGCCGCGCTGGGATTGGGAGGAATCAAAACGCCTGGAAGCATTGGACAGAATCGGAGATCGTCTGATGTACATGCATGTGTTCACTTGGCGCATCGAGGACGGAAAAGAGATTCGCTTGCCGCTTGCCGATGGGGAGCAAATGTGGAAAAAAGTGTTCGCGCGGCCCTTTGAACGGCAGCACGCGATGATGGAATTTGTGGCGGACGATCTGCCCGAAAATCTTCTTCGGGACGCCGCGGTGTTAAAACGTTGGATTTCTGAACGCGGGGAGGACGCGGAATGCGAAAAGGAAAAAAAGCATAAGGCATCGGGCATTCTGTAAGTTGTTTGTATTTGCCTCTCTCAATCCGCAAAGCAGGGAAACGGCCAGTGCCGGCGCGGAAAGAGAGAGGCTTTTTTTACCGCTGCACCCCGGAGACTGCGCGATGAAGGGCCGGAAGAAAGCGTTCAGACGCGGAAGCGAGGGAAGTGCCTTTGGCGGGAAACGCCGCTTGTGTTCAACATTTTCACAACAGATCCAGCATGCATTCCTTTAGCTTCTGAATGCTGTCGGAGGCCTTTTTTTTGTTGTGGGTGCCCATGCCCAATTCGCGCATC
>JAQXRL010000021.1 GCA_029218505.1 Eubacteriales bacterium
AGATTTTGCGGCCGGAATCCGCAGGATTTCCGCAAAATCTGGAGGGGGCCGTAGCGGGGGAGCTTGTTTCCCCGTCCGCCAGCTTGTCAAAAAGACTGTTTGGACAAGTGAAAAAGCCAAGACCATTTCAACGGTCTTGGCTTTGCAATTTCCGGGACGGTTACCATGCGGCCAGGAAAGAGCCGGCATACAGGGTGTCGAACACTTCTTTTACCTCATCGCACTGATAAGCCTCGGCAATGCGCAAATAGGTTTCGTTTTCCTGATCTTCTTCGCGCACGGCGATGACGTTGATAATGCCATGCTGTTCGGGGTTTTCCTTGTCAAAGGCCTCCACCAGGATGGCGCTTTCATGGGCATAACCGGCTTGGGTAGCATACTGGCCGTTCATGAATCCCACGGCAATGGAAGGATCCGGCAGCATGGAACCCACCATGGACGCGTCCACTTCATAGAATTTCAGGTTCAGGGGATTTTCCACAATGTCAATGATGGTGGCGTTTTCGGTAATATCGTCGGACAGGGTAATGATTCCGTTGGCCTCCAAAACGCGCAGGGCGCGGGCTTCATTGACGGGATCGTTCATGATGGCGATGGTATCGCCGTCCTTCAGTTCCTCAATGGAGGTGTACTTGGCGGAATACAGGCTCAGGGGAGCGATCAGGGTTTCGCCAATGGCGGCCAGCTTGCAGCCATAGGTTTCCGAATTTTCGTTGTTCCAGTTGTTTAGGAAATTATAGTGCTGGAACGCGTTCATGTCGATGTCGCCCTGTGCCAGCGCGATGTTGGGCATGACGTAATCGCTGAATTCCACCAATTCGATGTTAATGCCTTCTTTCGCCAACGCGGGCACCAACACCTGGGTCCATTGTTCGTTTGTGGAACCGACCACGCCGACTTTCACGGTGACGGTTTCTTCCGCCAGGACGGGCACGGTAATCAGGGACAGGACGAGAAGCAGGATGAAAACTCTCTTCATGGTATGTGCCTCCTTGTGATGGTATATCAACAACCCCAATCGGGGCGGTTGTCAGTGGGATAGTTTTTCGGTGATGCGGCTGCCCAGCGATTGTATAATGGTTACCAGCGCCAGGATGATGATCACCGTCACGTAGGTGACGTCCGTCTGGGAACGGTTAAAGCCGTACATGATGGCGTAACTGCCAAGCCCGCCCGCGCCAACGCAGCCTGCGATGGCGGTAAGCGTAATCAGGTTGATCAGCGTAATGGTTGCGCCGCGAATCATGCCGGGCAAACCTTCCCGCAAATATACCCGAAGGATGATTTCCAGGGGACTGGAACCCATGGATTGGGCGGCTTCCACCACGCCGGGGTCAATTTCGCACAGCGCGGAGTGGATTTGCCGGGAAAAGAAAGGAACCGTCGCCACGACCAGCGGAAAGATTGCGCCCTTGGTGCCGATGGATGTGCCCACCAACGCCCGGGTTACCGGCAGCAACATCGCCACCAGAATGACAAAGGGAATGGAGCGGAACACGTTGATCAGTTTGTCCAATACCTGGTATACGATGTTGCATTCCAAAATGCTGTCCTTTTGCGTTACCACCAGGATTACGCCAAATACGATGCCGAAACCCGCGCTGATCAATCCGGAGATTCCCACCATTTGCAGCGTTTCCAGAATTCCGTTCCACAAAACCGTTTGGGTTTTCAATACGTTGGGCATGATTTTTGCCAGAAACTCAGACATTGCGCAGCACCTCCAGACGCACGTTGTTTTCCCGAATGCAGTTCAACGCGGATTGAAGCATTTGCGCGTCTCCGCGCAGGATCACCACCAGCTTGCCCAGCGGCTTTCCGGCCAGCATTTCAACGTTGCCGAAGATGATGCTGATGTCAATGGAGTATTCCCGGGACAACTGCGACACCAGCGCTTCGCCGGCGCTTTCTCCCGTGAATTCCAGCTTTGCCACAATGTCGCCCTGCCGGATGCCCAGCGACGCGGGATCTCCCGCCAGCATGTCGTCCAGCTTGTCCATGTTTTCGGTGGTGGAAATAAAGTTTTGCGTTACGGGATGCTGGGGGTTCGAAAACAGGGAGTAGATGTCGCCCTGTTCTACCACCACGCCCTTTTCCATGACCGCTACGCGAGAGCAGATTTCCTTCACCACAGCCATTTCGTGGGTAATCAATACGATGGTGATGCCCAAATCCTGGTTCAATTGCCGAAGCAGACGCAGAATGTCCTGGGTGGTTTGCGGATCCAGCGCGCTGGTGGCCTCGTCGCACAGCAACACGCCCGGGTCGTTGGCCAGCGCCCGCGCAATGGCGACGCGCTGCTTTTGTCCGCCGGAAAGCTGGGACGGATACGCCGTGGCTTTTTCTTCCAGCCCCACAAGCTGCAAAAGACGCGTTACCTTTTCCTTCCGCGCCTGACTGCTCAGCCCGCTGCCGCGAAGAGGATAGGCCACGTTGGAGAATACCGTGCGGGATTTCATCAAATTGAAATGCTGAAAGATCATGCCGATCTTCCGGCGCGCCAGCCGCAGCTGTTTTTCTTTCAGGCTGGTCAAATCCTGCCCGTTGATGATCACTTGCCCGGATGTGGGACGTTCCAACAGGTTGATGCAGCGCACCAAAGTGGATTTTCCTGCCCCGCTAAAGCCGATAATGCCGAAAATCTCTCCGTCGGCAATGGTAATGTTGGCGTCCCGCACGGCTTCCACTTCGTTTGCCCCCGTGAAGCGCTTGGAAACGTGTTTCAGTTCAATCAAATCCGTCCGCCTCCAGTTTTGCTTTCTCCCATCACAGCCATAGAAAAACAGCCAGCGGATATGCGTCCGCCGGCCGATGGTGCACGATAAATATGGTTCCAGCACAATCCGGACGTCCGCTTACCGCAAGCAAAAGCTGCACATGCCCATAGACATGTACATTTCCATGCTCATCAGGCCGCGGATGTTGTTTGTCATGCGCCGAAACTCCTTTCCCTGCAAAAATGATAGGTATACAATAGCGCATCATGCGCGCTTTGTCAAGATGCTTTTTCGCTTTTTCAGGATTTTTACTTCCGCCGCGCCGGTTTCTTCCGGATTTCCCGGGAAATCTCAAATCCGGAACGCTGGACGCTTGCGTTATTTTTTCAAAACGCGGCGAGACGTCTTGACTTTACCATGATAACGTGCTACACTGAAAAAGCAAATGAACGACGGAGGTCAATGCCATGACGCTTTCGGAAGACGCGCGCAGAATGGACGAACGGGTGGCCAGGCAGCTATGCGGCCTGTATCGCCGGTATGGTTATTCGCGATATAAGATGAGCAAGTTTGAGGAATATGATCTTTACGCCCGATGCAAGGATTTCCTGGTGTCGGAAGGCGTGATTACCTTTACGGACACAAACGGCCGTCTCATGGCGCTGAAGCCGGACGTGACGCTGTCCATCGTGCGCAACACGCGGGATGGGCAAAGCGGCGTGCAGAAGGTGTATTACAACGAAAATGTGTACCGTGTGTCCCGGGGAACCAACGCGTACAAAGAAATTGCCCAGGTAGGGCTGGAATGCATTGGCGAACTGGGAATGTATGAAATGTGCGAAGCGGTCATGCTGGCGGTGCGCAGTTTGAAATGCATTCGGGAAAACGTGGTGCTGGATCTGGCCCATGTGGGGTATCTGTCGGCGCTGATGGAAGAAATGGAGGTTCCGGACCAGGCGCGGGAGGAAATGATGCGCGCCATCGGCCGGAAGAGTCTTCATGAAATCGTGGAACTTTGCCGAAGATACGATGTCAGTCCGGGCACGCAAAGCGCTCTGGAGGTGTTGAGCCGGGGAGCATGCGGTGCAGAGGAGTCCCTGGAAGCCCTGCGCCGGGCGGCGCGCGGCAGAAAGATGACGGCGGCCGTGGCGGAACTTGCGCAGATTTACAGGGTGTTGGCGGAAAACGGCATGGGAGATTGTGTCAACGTCGATTTTTCCGTTGCCGGGAACATGAAGTATTATTCCGGCGTGGTGTTCCAAGGCTTTGTGGAAGGCGTTCCGGACAGCGTACTTTCCGGAGGCCGGTATGACAAGCTGATGGCGAAAATGGGCCGGAAATCTGCGGCGGTGGGTTTTGCGGTGTATCTGGATATGCTGGAACGCCTGGATGAATCCCATCGGGCATACGACGCAGACGTGTGCCTGCTGTATGGCGAGGATGTGCCGCCTTCTTCCGTGCTGCGGCGGGCGGACGCAATTGCCGCGGCGGGCGAGACGGTGCTGGCGGCGCGAAGTTTGCCGGAAGGCATGCGCTTTGGCAGGGTGGAACGCATGGAAGGAGGAGAGGCGCGTGGTTAATGTGGCGCTGCCCAAGGGACGCTTGGGAGAAAAGGCGTATCGCGTGTTTGAAAAGGCGGGGTATTCCTGTCCGTCCATTTTGGAGCCTTCCAGAAAACTGATTTTCGAAAATACGGCGGCAGGCGTGCGGTATTTTTGGGTGAAGCCGTCGGATGTAGCCATTTATGTGGAGCGCGGCGCGGCGGACGTTGGCGTAGCAGGCAAGGATATTTTGTTGGAATATGCCCCGGAGGTCTATGAACTGGCGGATTTGGCCATGGGCAAATGCCGCATGGCGGTGGCGGCGAAGAAGGATTTTCGGGACGATACGGAAAAGACGCTGCGGGTCGCGACGAAGTTCGGGAACATTGCCCGGGAGTTTTACGCCGGCAAGGGCCGGGATATCGATATCATCCGCTTGAACGGTTCCATTGAACTTGCGCCGATCCTGGGGCTGTCGGATGTAATTGTGGATATTGTGGAAACAGGCGCGACGCTGAAGGAAAACGATTTGGCGGTGGTGGAGGAGATTGCGGCCATCAGCGCAAGATTGATTGCCGGGAAGGCGGCCTATCGCTTCAAGGGCATGGAAATCGAAAATATGTGCCGGGCCATTGCGGCCGTTGTGGAGGAACAGGCATGATTCGCATCATGAAAATGGGGAAAATGACGCGTGAGGAAATTTTTCCGGAAACGCCGGAGCGCACGGGCGTGGAAAGCGCGGTATTGGAAATCCTTGCCGACGTACGGAAAAACGGCGACGAGGCGCTTTTGCGCTACGGGCGCAAGTTTGATTGTCCGGATCTTGAGCGGCTGGAAGTGCGGCGGGAGGAGATCGACGCCGCCGCAGGCGCGGTTTCGCCGGATTTGATGCGGGTGTTGCGCAAGGCGGAGGAAAACATTGCGGAATTTCACAAAAACCAGCTGCGAACGGGCTTTGTGATGACCCGTCCGGACGGCGCGGTGATGGGGCAGAGAATTCTGCCCATCGCCCGGGTGGGAATTTATGTGCCGGGAGGAACGGCGGCATATCCGTCCACGGTGCTGATGAACGCGGTGCCCGCGCGCCTGGCGGGCTGCGGGGAGATCGTCATGGCGACGCCATGCGGAAGAAACGGAGAAATCAACCCGGCGATTCTGGCGGCGGCAAAGCTGGCGGGCGTGACGCGGGTGTTCCGCATGGGCGGCGCGCAGGCGGTGGCCGCAATGGCCTTCGGCACGGAAAGCGTTCCGAAGGTGGACAAAATCGTGGGGCCGGGCAACGCCTATGTGGCGGAGGCAAAGCGACAGGTGTTCGGCCGGGTGGCCATCGACATGGTGGCCGGGCCCAGCGAAATTCTGGTGGTGGCGGATGCGGCGGCAAATCCGCGCCATGTGGCGGCGGACATGCTCTCCCAGGCGGAACACGACAAAATGGCGTCCGCAGTGCTGGTGACGGACAGTTCCGCGCTGGCGGAAGCGGTGGCGGCGGAAATTCAGGCGCAGCTGGAACGCCTGCCCAGGCGGGAAATCGCGCAGGCGTCCATCGAAAAGAACGGCAGGATTTTGCTGACGGAGAATCTGGCGGCTGCGGTGGAAGCCGCCAACGAACTGGCGCCGGAGCACTTGGAATTGTTCGTGACCGATCCGTTTGCGTATCTGGGATTGGTGAAAAACGCGGGCAGCGTGTTCTTGGGCGCCAACTGTCCCGAAGCGTTGGGAGATTACCTGGCGGGACCGAATCATACCCTGCCCACGTCCGGAACGGCGCGGTTTTCCAGCCCGCTGTCGGTGGACGATTTTGTGAAAAAATCCCAGTACACGTATTTTCCGAAGCAAGCGCTGGACGCCGTGGCGGCGGACGTGGCGCTGTTTGCGGAAACGGAAGGACTGAGCGCCCATGCTCGCAGCGCCGTCATTCGGCAGGAAGGGGAGAGAAGATGAGCAGGTTCCTGAACGCCCGGTATCAGCCACTCCAGGCATATGTGCCCGGAGAACAGCCCCGGGATGCGGGTTGGGTCAAGCTGAATACCAATGAATCTCCCTATGCGCCTGCGGAGGGCGTGGTTCGGGCGGCAGCGGAAGCCGCAGCCGGGTTGAACCTGTATTCGGATCCCACGTGCGCCCTGCTTCGGGATGCGTTGGCGGAACGATATGGCGTAAAGCGGGAAAATATCTGCGCGGTGAACGGTTCCGACGAAGCGTTGAACTTCGCGTTCATGGCGTTTGGCGGAAGAGGCGCGGTGTTTCCGGATATCACGTATGGTTTTTATCCGGTGTTTTGCCAGCTGCATGGCATTCCCTTTCGGGAAATTCCCCTGAAAGCGGATTTTTCCATCGATCCGGCGGAGTATTTTGGCGTGAACGGTCTGGTGGTCATCGCCAATCCCAACGCGCCCACCGGCATGGCGCTTCCCGTGGCAGAAATCGAAAGAATTCTTCGCGGAAATCCGGACGGCGTGGTGCTGGTGGACGAGGCATATGTGGATTTTGGCGGCGAGAGCTGCATGCCGTTGGTGGAGAAATATGAAAACCTGCTGGTGGTGCGCACGTTTTCGAAATCCAGATCCTTGGCAGGAGCGCGATTGGGCTTTGCCGTGGGACAAAAAGCGTTGATCGATGATTTGGAGAAACTGCGGTATTCCACCAACCCTTATAACATCAACAGCATGACGTTGGCGGCAGGCAGGGCGGCGCTGATGCAGGACGATTACTACATGGAAAACTGTGCGAAAATTGCCGCGACAAGAGAGGCGACGCGGGATGCGCTGACAGCGCTGGGGTTCGACGTGCTGCCTTCCCAAGGGAATTTTCTGTTTGCGGCACACGGCTGCATGCCGGGAGAAGCCGTCAATCAGGCGCTGCGGAAAAGACGGGTGCTGGTGCGGCATTTTGCAAAGGAGCGCATTGCGGGTTATAACCGCATCACCATCGGCACGCCGCAGCAGATGCGGACGCTTGTGGAGGCGCTGAGAGACATTGTGTCGGAAGGAGAGAACCCATGAGACAGGCGGAAATTTCCCGAAAGACGGCGGAGACGGAGATTGTGCTTCGATTGAACCTGGATGGCGCGGGACAGTCCCGGGTGAACACAGGCGTAGGCTTTCTGGATCACATGCTGACGCTGATGGCGCGCCATGGGCGGTTCGATTTGGACGTAACCTGTGCGGGCGATGTGGCGGTGGACGACCATCATTCCGTGGAAGACGTGGGCATCTGCCTGGGAGACGCCTTTGCCCAGGCGCTTTCCGATCTGTCAGGCGTGACCCGATACGGCGGCATTCTGCTGCCCATGGACGAGGCGTTGGTGGCCTGCGCGGTGGATTTGTCCGGACGGGGACGATTGGAATATGATTTGCGCATTCCAACCCAGAAGATCGGCAGCTTTGATACGGAATTGGTGCAGGAGTTCTGGGAGGCGTTTGCGCGCCGGGCCAATTTGACCCTGCACATTCGTCAATTGGCGGGAGAAAATTCCCACCACATTGCGGAAGCGGCGTTCAAGGCGGCGGGCCGGGCGCTGCGTCAGGCGGTGAAACTGGATCCGGAGCTGGCCGGGGAAATTCCTTCCACCAAAGGAGTGCTGGTATGATTGCCATCGTGGATTATGGCGTGGGCAATTTGTTTTCCTTAAAGGCGTCCCTGAGGTGCGTGGGCGCGGATGCCTGCGTCACTTCAGACGCGGAGGTACTGGCCCGGGCGGAGCGGCTGCTGCTGCCTGGCGTGGGCGCCTTCGGGGACGCGGCGGATCGCCTGCGGGCAACCGGACTCGCCGGCGTGGTGCGGGATCAGGCCGCGCGGGGAAAGCCGCTGTTGGGCATCTGTCTGGGAATGCAGCTGTTGTTTGACAAGAGCATGGAATACGGAGAGCATCCGGGGCTGGGATTGATTCCCGGGGTGGTTCGCCCCATTGCGGAGGTCGTTCCGGCGGAATGGAAGATTCCGCACATGGGTTGGAACGCCTTGCGCTTTCCGGGAACGCCGCACCCGTTGTTTCGATATATCAAGCAGGGCGATTTCGTGTATTTTGTGCATTCCTATGCCGCCATGGATTGCGCGGACAGCACAATTGCCACGGCGGAATACGGGGCGGAGCTTACCGCCGCCGCGGCGCGGGGAAACGTGATGGGCTGTCAGTTTCATCCGGAAAAAAGCGGTGATGTGGGCCTAAGGATT
The DNA here is from genome assembly GCA_029218505.1 of Eubacteriales bacterium. GTDB lineage: Bacteria > Bacillota > Clostridia > Christensenellales > Aristaeellaceae > SUG1456. The sequence goes on from JAQXRL010000021.1 coordinate 8,432, forward strand.
CTCAAGGCCTTTTGCGAAGGAGGAGAGAAATGAAGATCTTTCCGGCGATCGACCTGTACGATGGCAAGGCGGTGCGGCTGCTGCGGGGACGCTATGAGGACATGACGGTGTATTCCCATCAGCCGGAGAGCATTGTTCGGGATTTTGTGAACAAGGGCGCGCAGTGCCTGCATCTGGTGGATTTGCAAGGCGCGCGGGATGGCGGAACGCCCAATTTCGAAACCGTGAAGCGGATTTTGAAGGAAGCGCGGCTGTTTGTGGAAATCGGCGGCGGCATTCGTTCCATGGAAACCATTGAGACGTATCTGTCGGCGGGCGCGAACCGGGTCATTTTGGGCACCGTGGCGGCGCTGGAGCCGGGTTTTGTGGAAACGGCGGTGCAGCGCTTTGGCAGCGGGATTGCCGTGGGCGCGGATATTCGGGACGGATACGTGGCGGTCAAGGGCTGGACGGAGAAATCCGCCTGGACGCTGGACGCGTTTTTGAAACGCATGGCGGATGCGGGCGTATCCACGCTGATTGTAACGGATATTGCCCGGGACGGCGCCATGTCCGGCACGAACCGGGAATTGTATCGCAGCCTTGCGTCCCAGAAATTCGATATCGTGGCGTCCGGCGGCGTATCTACCCTGGACGACGTCCGGGCGCTTCGGGAAATGGGGCTCTATGGCGCCATTGTGGGCAAGGCGTATTATACGGGAAGCATGGATCTTTCGCGGGCAATCGAGGTGGCAAAATGATCGGAAAGCGCATCATTCCCTGTCTGGACGTGCGGGACGGACGCGTGGTAAAAGGCGTAAATTTCGCCGGGCTGCGGGATGTATCCTCCCCTGTGGAATTGGCGCGGCACTACAGCGGCTGCGGGGCGGATGAATTGGTGTTTTATGATATCACGGCCTCTGCCGAGGGACGAAAGCTGTTTACGGATGTGCTGCGTCAAACGGCGGAAAGCGTGTTCATTCCCCTTACGGTGGGCGGCGGAATCAATTCCGTGGAGGATTTTGACCGGGTGTTGAAATGCGGCGCGGACAAGGTCAGCGTAAATTCGGGCGCGATTCGGGATCCATCGGTGATTTCTGCGGCGGCAAAGCGCTATGGCAACCAATGCGTGGTGCTTTCCGTGGACGTGAAACGGGTGGACGGCGCCTTTCACGTGTTCGCCAAGGGCGGACGGGAGGACACCGGCCTGGAGGCCATTTCCTGGATTCGCCGGGGCGTCTCCATGGGCGCGGGAGAAATTGTGGTCAATTCCATGGATACGGACGGCGTAAAGGGCGGATTTGATTTGCCGCTGCTTTCCGCGGTTTGTGATGCGGTGCGCGTGCCGGTGATTGCTTCCGGCGGAGCGGGCTGCATCCAGGATTTTGTTACGCTGTTTCATGCGCTTCCCAGGGTGGACGCCGGCCTTGCCGCGTCAATTTTCCACTTTGGCGAAGTGGACATTGGGGAATTGAAGCAAACGTTGATGCAAAACGACATTCTTGTGAGGGGATAACATGAATTTGGATCAATTGAAATTTGATAAACACGGTCTGATTCCGGCAATTGTGGTGGACGCGGCGGATGGACAGGTGCTTACGCTGGCATATATGAATCGTGAGAGCCTGGAGATTTCCATTGCGGAAGGGCGCACCTGTTTTTACAGCCGGTCCCGCCAGCAGCTTTGGCGGAAGGGCGAAACCAGCGGCAACGTACAGCATATTGTGGAAATCATGGCCGATTGCGACATGGACGCCCTGGTGGTTCGGGTGAATAAGGAAGGCCCCGCATGCCACACCGGAAGCGAGTCCTGTTTCTTCAACCCGGTGTATCGCGCGGAGGCGCCCGCGCCATTTTCCATGGATGGCCTGATGACGTTGATACAGGGGCGCAAGACGGAGCAAAAGGAAGGCTCTTACACCACGTATCTGTTCCAGAAGGGCCTGGACAAAATTCTGAAAAAGGTGGGAGAAGAGAGCACCGAGGTAATCGTGGCCGCAAAAAACGAGGACAAGGCGGAAACTGTCTACGAGATTGCCGATTTGGCGTATCACGTCATGGTGCTCATGGCGCAAATGGGCATTTCCTTGAAGGACGTAAAGGACGAATTGGCGTCTCGTCACGTGATTGACCACAAAGTGAAGCAGGAAAAGATGGGTGGCACGGCGAAATAACGGGACTGCACCGGCGCTTTATGGGGGAAAATGGAACCAGGCCAGCGCGACTTCCGTCGAAAAAGCAACTTGACACAAAGGGAGCAGACGGATGAAGAGGACGACCACCGTGGGAAATTGGCTAATTCTGGGGTTTGGCGTTTGCTGTTTGGTTTATTATTTGATTTTGGGAATCGGCGTACGGTTTGGGCAATCTCTGATGTGGCTTTGGCCGGTTGTGGCGGCGGCCTGTATTGGGCGGTTTTTGTTGTTTCGCAATGGCACGCCCGGAATTCCAAGATGGCTGTTGCGAAGCGTTCGATGCCTGGTGGCGCTGGGCGTGGCCGCATTTTTGCTGGTCGAGGGGCTGATTTTGTCGGGTTGCTTTCATCAGGCGCCCGCCGGACTGGATTATGTGGTGGTGCTGGGGGCGAAGGTGGACGGAACCAAGCCCAGCGGCGCATTGCGCAATCGGATTCAGGTGGCGGCGGAATATCTGGCGCAAAATCCGGACACGATCGCGGTGGCTTCCGGAGGTCAGGGCGCGGATGAGGGCATCAGCGAAGCGCAGTGCATCTGGAATGGCTTGACGGAGAGAGGCATATCGCCGGAGCGGATTCTGTTGGAAGATCAATCCACCAGCACGGTGGAAAACCTGCGCAACAGTTTTGCGGAAATCGGGAACGAAGGCGCGTCTGTGGGCGTTGTGAGCAATGATTTTCACATCTATCGCGCGCTGCGAACGGCCAGAAAGCTGGGAAATTACGACGTATATGGCGTGCCGGTGGCCACGTCCTGGATCAGCCTTCCGCATTATCTGCTGCGGGAATTTTGCTGTGTGGTGGTGGACGGGCTGTTGGGTCATCTATGACCGGAGGAAGACATGGCGAAGATACAAATGTTTCACTTTGCGGCGTGCCCCTATTGCCGGGAAGCAACGCGATGGATGGACGAATTGCGCAGAGAATATCCGGAATTGCGGGATGTGCGCGTGGAGAGGATTGACGAAAAACTGCATCCGGAAATTGCGGAACAGTATGACTATTGGTATGTTCCCACGTTTTTTGTGGATGGCAAAAAGGTGCATGAAGGGGCATGCACCCGGGAAATTGTGGAACGCGTGTTGCGCATGGGAGTCTGAAAGGCAAGGTCCTGGAAGCAAATCAAAGACGCAGTCGGCGTGGAAACCGGCTGCGTCTTTTGTTTTCCGGAATTTTATGGCGCGGGACGGGAAACGCGGTCGTCCCATAGCGCGACGGGAATGGATTGATGGGCAACGAGCGTGGACGGCGTAACCCGGCAGGCGACGGCACGAATGGAAACGCCTTGCTGCGCGGCCTCCCGAAGGGCCTGGGCAAAGGCGGGATGAGTGCGCTCATTGGGGCGGACGCAGGAGATGTTTTCCATCTGTACAACAAACAGCAGCATGGCGTCATGGCCTGCCTCCACGGCGCGAATCAGTTCCCGGATATGCTTTACGCCCCGCAAGGTGGGCGCGTCCGGAAAGTATGCGACGCCGTTTTCCTCCAACGTGACGCCTTTTACCTCAATGTAAGCGCATTTTTGCGGCGTTTGGGCGGAAAAATCAATCCTGGATTCGCCCAGGGGAACTTCGCGGCGCAAAATAGCGCTCGGAAACAGCGATGGCAGATATTCCTCGGCCACATGGTTGGGCGCTTGGCTGTCCATGTTGATCAGGCGTTTTCCCTTGTATACGGCGATCAGATCGTATTGGGTCTTGCGGGCGGGGTTTTCGGATTTTTCCAAAACAACGGTTGCGCCGGGAAGGAGAAGTTCCCGACAGCGCCCGGTGTTTTTGACATGGCAGACATGTTGGGCGCCTTGCAGGGAAACCAGGGCGACGAACCGGTTCGGTCGGGCGAGAAAGATGCCCTCAACAGTGTTTTTGTATTGCATGAATGTATTATAGCCTTTTTCCCGCAGAAACGCAAGGGAAGAAAACTTGCCGGAACAGGGGAAAGGACAGTTGCAAAAAACGCGTTCATCGTGTAGACTATAGATAACAGGTTTTGCATGAAGAGAATGCAAGCGGAGGGATGGAATATGGCGAAATATGCAATTGGCGTGGATTTTGGAACGCTGTCCGCCCGGGCGCTGGTGGTAGAAATCGGCACGGGCAGGGAACTTTCCAGCGCCACGATGAACTATCCACATGGCGTGATGGATGAATATCTGCCCGACGGGCAAAAGCTGATGCCCGACTGGGCGTTGCAGCATCCGCAGGATTACCTGGACTGTTTGGCGCATACGATTCCCGAAGCCATGCAGAAATCCGGCGTGTGCGCAGAAGACGTAATCGGCCTGGGCATTGATTTTACGGCCTGTACGGTGGTGTGCGTGGACAAGGAAGGCACGCCGTTGTGCATGAAGCCGGAATTTTTGCACAACCCCCATGCGTACATAAAACTGTGGAAACACCACAGCGCCCAGGAAGAAGCCAACCGCATGAACGCCATTGCCCGGGAGCGCGGCGAGACCTTTTTGGACCGGTATGGCGGAAAGATCTCTTCGGAATGGATGGTGCCGAAAATCTGGCAAACGTTGCAGGAAGCGCCGGAAGTGTATGCCGCCACGGACCGCTTCCTGGAGGCGGGCGACTGGGTAGTGCTGCGCTTGACGGGCGCAGAAGCGCGCAACGCATGCATGGCGGGATACAAGGCCATGTGGAGCAAATCTCAGGGATATCCGTCCAGGGAATACTTTGAAGCGCTGGATCCTCGATTGGCAAATGTTGTGGCGGAAAAATTGCCGGGAAAAATTTATCCGATTGGCGCGAAAGCAGGGGAAATCACTCCGGAAGCGGCCGCTTTGACGGGACTTTTGCCCGGCACGGCCGTGGCAGTGGCCAACGTGGACGCGCATGTTTCTCTGCCTGCAGCCGGGTTGGTCAAGGCCGGGGACATGCTGATGATTATGGGCACGTCCACCTGTCACATTATGCTGGGCGAACAGGAAAGGATTGTTCCTGGCATGTGCGGCGTGGTGGAAGACGGCGTGATTCCCGGGTTGATGGGATATGAGGCGGGCCAAAGCTGCGTGGGCGACCATTTCAACTGGTTTTTGGACACCTGCGTGCCGGAGGAATATGCCCTTGAGGCGAAGCGGAAGGGCATGGATTTGCACCAACTGCTGACGGAAAAGGCACAGGAGCAGAAGCCCGGAGAAAGTGGACTGATGGCCCTGGATTGGTGGAACGGGAACCGATCCGTGCTGGTGGATGTGGATTTGACGGGAATGATGCTGGGCATGACGCTTACCACCAAGCCGGAGGAAATGTATCGCGCGCTGGTGGAAGCCACGGCCTATGGCACCCGCATGATTATTGAAACCTTTGAAAAAAACGGCGTGCCCGTTCAGGGGCTGTATGCCTGCGGCGGCATCGCCAAGAAAAATCCATTTGTCATGCAGATCTATGCCGACGTATGCAACCGGCAAATTCGGGTGGCCCGTTCCAACCAGGCGCCTGCGCTGGGCAGCGCCATGTTTGGCGCGGTGGCGGCGGGCAAGGCCCGTGGAGGATATGATTCCATTGTGGATGCGGCCGGGGAAATGGGCGGCGTGGATACGCGGGATTATCGACCCATTCCGGAAAATGTTGCGGTGTACGAGCAATTGTATCAGGAATATGTTCGCCTGCACGATTACTTTGGCCGGGGGGAAAACGACGTGATGAAACGGCTGAAAAAAATCAAGGAAGAACAAAGGCGCTAGCGCGATCCCGAAAAATCCTGCCAACGCGCGGCTTGCCTTGGCGACGAGCGCCGCTTAATTCGCGCTCCGGGCCTCTTGCCATCGCCGCCAATCCCACGCCGCGCGTTCGCATTTTTGGCCTTGTGCCAGCGAATGCCTCTGTTCCCCCGCGTTACAACAGGCATTGCAGCACGATGACCAATATCGCGCCGGGCAAGCCCAAAAAGCCTACGGCCAGGGCGGTAAACGGATTGATGGCCACGGAGAAATTCACCAAAGAGCCCAGGGCGTTGATGACCAGCAGCACGACTGCGCCCAAGACAGCGCCCGCGGCAAGCCGCCATAGAAAGCGCATGGGAACCAGGAGCAGATAACCCGCAAACCCCATCAGCAGCAATCCGGCGGCAAATGCCAACACAAGTTCCCAAGGTATGCGCATCAAAAACACCTCCGCACAATCCTATGCGGAGGTGTGTTCCGTTCATGCGCAAAATTCCGCTGCAAATTGGCGGGGCGCGTTATGCTTCCGGGCGCAGCAGCACCAGGTGCTCCCAGGGAGCCAGGGCGGGGATATCCAGAAGAATGCCGTCTCCGCCGCGATGTTGGCGCCAGGATTGGAACGCATGAACAGCGCCGGTTTCGTCATATCGGCGAATGCCGCCGCCGGGAAGCGCGTCCAACGAGATTTGCATGGCCGGCGCGGGATCCATGGAGCAATTCACCAGCATCAGCGCAAATCCGCTTCTGCCGGCGGATCGCTTGTACATGGGGAAAACGCGATGGGCGTCCGCCATGCGCAAGGGCATGCGATCCCGGCTGAGCCAATCGGCAAAGCGCCGCAGCTGATCCGTGCGCCGCGGAATTTCCGCAAACCGCCAGGGAAGGTAACCGCAGGCGATGACCCGGCCGCCCAGGGCATTTTCATAGGCGCAGGCGCCAACGCCGCAGGCAACGCCCGTGATGCTGGAAAGATGCGACAGCACAACCGCCCCGGGTGCCGGCTTCAGGGAATATACGTCTGTATCGCCGTCGTTCCAGCGGTAGAAGGTTTGATACACATCCCGCGTTTGTCCGGCCATGGCGCCGTTTCTGGGATCGTCGTGAAACGTCTCTCGCATGCCGGAAGGATAAATCCGTTCCACGGAACATCCGGTCAAATCACCATAGCCCCGGCGGCACAGATGAATCAGCGCGCCGCCGTCGATCAGGACGCCGCCGGAGAGCAGCCGTTGCAGCCGGGCGTCGTCCAGCGTTTCCGCCATGTGTCCGCTGAGGGTGACGAAGGCGGCTTGTTCCTCAAAGGGCGTGTAGGGAAGTCCGGCCAGGAAGGGCGAAATTTCCCGATTCCAACATTGCCGTGCCAGACCGGAAAACCAGTTGCCATGAGGAGCGCGCTTTGCGTCAAACATTTTGTCGAACACGACCGAACCGCCCGCCAATTGCCATGTGTCGCCCGCTTCGACCATTTCCCGCCACTGCGGCCGGTGCTGTTCCAGGGCTTGCAGAATGGGTTCGCTGCCGTACACAGGGTTGGGTTCCTGCTGAAAGGCGGGGTGCATGTTCATGGCGACGCCGTTGCAGCCTGCCATCAATGCTGCGGTTAGTTCAATGACGTGCATGCGCACGGACTTTCTTCCGTTGCATGGGAAATCCTCCAGTTCATATTGACGGTCGCCCACCGGCGGACAATCCCGCAACTGATCGGATACATAGAGCGCTTTTTCCGCAAAAGCGGCGGGCGTGTAGTCGTCGTAAACGCCTTCGCCCGGACGAATCTTGGCGGCTTTCAGGGATTGCATCAAGCCCATGTGATCGGCTTGACCATAGGTGTCGCCGTGCACCTGAATGGTCATCAGTCCCAACTGAATGCGCGGATCCACGGCGTGTACCGCGCTTTCGATCAATCGCATCAGCGCGTCGTAGCCATCGTGAATGAAGCGGGTCCAGGCCTCGCGCAATTCGCCGCCATCCGGCGCGTTCAGCGCTTCCACCAGGGATTCACGGCGGAAGGCTGTATGCATGCGCCGGTTGAATTCGCGGACGCAATGATGGCAGAAGCAGGGATATCCGGCCGGGCCATGCCCCGTGGGACGAATGTCGTCGTCCAACCAAATGAAGTCCGGCTTTGCCTGGGCATAACGAGTATATTTGTATCGGATATATTCCTGGTATTCCCGGGTGCGGATGCACATCATGCCGAAAGTGCTCTGTCCGTCATGCCCTACCATGGTTTGGAAGGGCACGGGATCCAGCCAGTCCCATCCTTCATCCAATTGGCCCACGGTTTCCAAAACGTTCAATCCCACCGAAGGAACGCCAGCCTGGCGCAACAGCTCCATGCGATTTGCCAGGATGGGTTGCAATTCTTCAATGTGCTCCGGGGAGATATAGCCATGGTGCCAGCTTTCGGTGAACAGACATACTTCGTCCACGATGCTGTTCCATTTTTGAATTTCCGATAGAAGCGCGTGGAATTCCGACGCGCCGCGGATGTTGTTGGAGCCGGTTAGCCCCAACCGGAACGCAATTTTCATTCGTGCGCCTCCTTAACAGATGATGCCGATGGAGCATAGTTCAAAATTCGAGGAGCGTCCGCCTGCCAGGAATACAGGCTTGATTTCCGCCGTATGTACGCCATAGGGCAGTCCGGACACCGGAAGATCCTCTCGAACCCAGTCATGGGCGTTGAAGGCCCAGGCCGGAAGCTCGGTGCATTTGTCCACCCATTCGCCGCCATCCACGCGAATGTGATATCCTGCGTGAAAACCGCTCATCATCAGATGCACCAGAAGGCCGGTGCCCTCAAAGGAGAACGTGAGGCTGGATTGCATGGATGTGGTGTAGAGAATATGGTGCACGGAAGGAATGCGGCGCTCATGGACCATGCGCCATGCGCCATGCCGGGCGATATTGCGGAAGGGAAGCGCATGCACGTTTTCCCAATGGTCGGGATGGAGCGGTTTCGGAAGCGGAATGGAGACGGGCTGTGCGCGCTCAATTTCCCGCTTCAGCAGATGGCATACGGGCTGGGCATACAGGCGGCTGCCGGCATGTTCGGGATGCAAACCGTCTGGCAGCCACTCCTCCCAGCGCAAAAAGCCCTGCATGACCAAATCAAACGCATATCGGGACATGAAAACGCTGGAAAGCTGATAATGCTGGGCGAGATTTTCCCAATCCTGGATGCTTGCGGGAAGCTCGTTTGCCAGCATCGCTTCGTACATGGATTGGCAATAGGTGTATGTAAGCACTACGTCGCAGCAGTCGTTCTTCATGAGTTTCCGCAAAATGCCTTCACGGCATGCGCCCCAGGCGTTTTCGCCATCGTTCACGGCCGTTTCCACGAAAACCAGATCGCATTGGTAGGCCAGAATATCGTCCTCAATGCGTAAAATGGCGCTAAGAGAGCCTGTGGCGCCCTTTGCCGCGTTTTCCACATCCACAACAACATTCGGATATTCCGCAACAAACCAGTCCGCAACCTTGTCGCTCCAGCGCTTGCCGTTTTCCGGTTCCGTGATGGAGCCTCCAACAAAGCCAATGGTGATGTGACCACGCTTGACGGCCTCTGCCGTGTGGGAAAGCGGCCTGCGCGCTTTGACGTATGCATCCAAATTGTTCATATCCCGGTTCCTCCTTGACTTTATGAAACTTCATATGTTTGCGCTTGAACGAAGCCATGAGCGTAGACATGGTATCATGCGGGAACCGGAAAAACAATAGGAATTTTTCCATCCAAAATAGAAAGATTTTGTTTGTGATTGTAAAAAAGCGTTTTGACCGATCTTCGCCCATGACGCCTTGCTGTCGCGCGTCAGAATCGCCAATCATTGCATGCGCGCAGAAGAAACGCAGTCCCGCCAGCCATGGGTGAGGCGGGCGGGACGGAACTTTGCGTTGCCCATTCGTGCCGGGCAACGCAAAAACGGCGGCAGCGCGTGGACCGCGCACCGCGCGGGCGGCAGCGTGTGGACCGCGCACCGCGCGGGCGGCAGCGCGTGGAACTGCGCACCGCGCGGATGATCAGCGTGTTTCCGAGTTCAATGTGGCATAGCGCACAGTTTCCATGGCGTTTTGCGCATACTTGTCTGCGCCGATGC
>JAQXRL010000022.1 GCA_029218505.1 Eubacteriales bacterium
TAAGCATCCTTCAGCGCGGCCACATCCCGGTCCAGATCCGCATCATCCCTGCTGAGCAGGTCGTCATCTCCCATCCAATTGAGGGTTGCGCCAAATTTGCTGTTGATATAAAGCAAGGGACGGCCGCCGTATTCCATGAACTTCAAGCGCTGTCTTTTTTCTTTAATCGGATAGTTGACCGTCTGCGAACTGGCATTGGAAAGCACGATGCCATGATAGACCAAATGCCAGAAGGGAATGCCTTCATCGAAGAGCGGATGCATGGACGGATCGATTTTGGAATGAACGGACGTGTACAGCACGGCGTCCACATCCGCGTTGATGGCGTCTATCCACGCTTCTGATTGATAGCCCCCGAAAAGCTCCTTGGATAGCTTGGCAATTTGGCGATAATAATGCCACGCTTCTTTGCGGGAAACCCGATGATTGGGATCATAGCATTTTTCCGGCACGCAAGCGGTCAATTCGTCTACATAATGCATGCCTTCAAAGCCATACGCCCGAACTTTGGGCAGATCCTGCAGGGCGTAATGCTCATACGCCATCTTTGGACAGACATGCCAAGGTTCGCCGCCGTTGAGGCCGCCGGAAGCATATTCCCGCCGGAGATACATTTGCAATTTTCCGCTCTGTCCATATTTTTTGGTCATCATTTTGGGATCCCAGTTGTCTGCAATTTCGTATGCGCCAAGGCTCACCGTATGGCAGACCACGGAATATCCCATTCCCTTGGCCCGGGCGATAAACGCCTTCAAGGCATCATCGCCTCCATAACGAGGATCGGAAGGAACCTGCTGGGGAAAGCGGCCGTCATGGCCCGCAGGTCCCCAGCCAACCAGGCACAATTCCGCATGCTTGATGCCCGCAGCCTGCATTTTCTCAATCAGGCGATTCAGCATCGCCACATCACAAACCACCTTCAACGGAGGTTCGTTTTCCAACGTTTGGTCCCGAACGGGAGTGGGACGGGGCTTCCAGCCCATGCGAATGCGCAGTTCCAGCGCCTCGGCCGCTTTCTTCAGCGCGTCACAATGCTTTACGCGCTCCTTCAACGGCACACAGCCCTTGACCTCCATTTGATATTTTCGATAGACCCTTGCCATATCGCTATACGTGGCGAAGGGCATTTTTTGATAAACCACCACGATATCATCGTCCGGTTTATCCCCGTCCAGGACGATTTCAGGACTGATGCGATACATGCCGTTTTCCGATTCGGCGCGAAAACGCGCATCGCTATCCATACTGCGCACATGCACAAATACTGCATTTTCATTTTCACAAAATCCGCATACAGGCATCGCTGAAATCAAGGAACGGAACTGCGCGTTGGGCCGGTCTTTTTCAAAACAAGTTTTGACGATACCATAGGAAAAGTTCGTGGGAAAGAACATATAACCTGGATCTCCGGCTTTCGCGCTGGTAAGGCTGGATTCGATGCGAGCGAATTCGCAATCAAAATCCGAAAACGCGCTCTTGGGAACGGTAAGCGTGATGACCGGTCCGTTTTCCACGACCTGGGGCGTAATTTCCCGGTATTCGCCCATACATTCCCGACAGATTACCCGAAACTTTGCTTCCATACGTGTTTATCCTCCTTCTTTTTCGCAAGAAAAACCTTATCCTTTGATCGCGCCAATCATAACGCCCTTCATGAAATACTTCTGGGCAAAGGGATAGAAGCACATGATGGGCGCAAACGAAACGACGATCAATGCATATTTCATGACATCCGCCACGCGCTGAATGGCTTCCGCCAATTCGGGATCCATGGCGGAAAGATCGGCGGAAGAAGCTGCGTATTCACTGGAAATCAAAATTTCTCGCAGCACCAACTGCAGCGGAATCTTGCTTCGGGTGTTCAAATACATCATCGCATTGAAATAAGCATTCCAATGGTTGACCGCCATGAACAACGCAGAAACCGCAATGATCGCCTTGGAAAGGGGCAGCACGATCAGGAAGAAAAACTTGGTATCGTTGCAGCTGTCAATTTGCGCCGCCTGCAAAAGCTCCACTGGGATGTTCGTTTGCAGAAACGTGCGCGCCACGATCATCTGATATACGGACAAAGCACCGGGCAAAACCAGCGCCCAGGTGGTATCCAACATATGCAAATCCCGCACCAGCAGGTAATTCGGAATCATGCCGCCGCCAAAATACATGGTAAATGTGAACAGCGCCATCAACCAATTGCGTCCAGGCAAATCCCGCCGGGAAAGCGGATAAGCGGCAATCATAATCATGGATACATTGATTGCCGTGCCGATGACCGTGTATTTGATCGTATTGGCATATCCCGTCCACACCAGCGGATTGCGGAAAACCAGTTCATATCCCTCCATGCCAAAATCCACCGGCCATATAAAAACCTTTCCTGCATAAATTGCGTTTGCCGAAGAAAAAGACGCCGCCAGGATATACAGCATCGGGTACAGCACAGAAATGAACAGAATGGATACAATCAAAACGACAAAGAAATTGAAGATTTTGTCGTCCAGCGCAGCGTGAATTTTTCTGCCCTTCTGGGGGAGCGCCGCATCATTTTTTACCATAGACTATTTCCTCCCAACCGCTTGGTGCAAAAGTTCACCAACACCAATAGAACAAAGTTCACGATGGAATTCAGCAAGCCCACAGCGGTGCCAAAAGAGAAGTTCCCGCCACCGGTTACCATACCCACTTTGTATACATAGGTCGATATCACTTCGCTTGTGCTCAAGTTCAGGTTGTTTTGCATCAGATATGCCTTTTCAAAGCCCAAATCCAGAATGCTTCCACAACGCATGACCAGAAGAATGGTCGCCGTGGGCATAATGGCGGGCAAATCAATATGCAGCATGCGCTGGAAGCGGTTCGCGCCATC
>JAQXRL010000023.1 GCA_029218505.1 Eubacteriales bacterium
ACGGAAATGAGGGGGCACAAGAAAGGGGGCGAATTCTGCTTTCATGCACAGATTCTATTTGCCAATTCAAATTAACGAAGAATTCGGGATTGCTAGATTGTGCGTGGATGAATATTATGAAAATGGAGACACGAAGAAACGTGCATATCACTTGCGGACATTAGACATAAAAAATGCGCCGCAGGATACCGTGGGTCCTGAGAACGAAACAAGCTCGCCAGTAATACCCAGAATAGTATCGCGCGACACATTGTCAGATAACGCTAACGGTGTTCGTCCCGAAGAAGGGAGTTTAACCGAGGCGTTACCAGACACCATCACTATATCAGACCTGTTCGTAGTTGTCAAGCGATTCGACAAAGAATTTCAACCCAAAACCGTAAATCCAGCGATGCTGAATCCGGACAGAACGGCAAATCGCAAGTCTGTGAAGCCATCCAGATGTTCAAGAAAAGACCATAGAGACAATGCCAGGCGTGTTGCAAAAATTACGGTCGATAAGATGTATGAACGTGTTGGGAAAACGATTCAACGGTTTCATCATTTGCGGGACATAAAAATATCACCCGAATTCGGAAACAGCTTCAACAACGACTTAACCCTGCGCTCCACCGTGTGGCCCAAATCGGGTGACGTGCTCAGTATATCAGACATGTTCGCGGTTGTCAAGAGATTCCTGCGAAGCCGGAAATGCTGAATCCGGACGGAACGCCGAAGATTCTGTACCATCAGGCGGGCGCAGGGTTTTATGCGTTTGCCCCACAAACGCTGGGCGCGAAACAGGACGACAGCGCCTTGCTCTCGGGAGACGCTGGATCATTGTATGAAAACCTGCTGACAGCATCGAATCAATGCGTGGGCTCCTCAGCTGCCGCGACAGAAAAGGGCCGTTGTATAGAGGACGCTTTTGCATGTTTGTGCGTCGAACGGGCAAGCCCCCAGTTCAACAGGGGTATGAAAAAGTGCTTTCTCAAATGATGCGAAACCGCCGGGAATGGCAAGATAAGGATATTGTATCAGGCGGAATAGAACGCGAATGGAATCCCCCAAAAGGGATTGGAGAAACGAATCGCGCGATGGACCATGCATTCGCTGCCCTCTTCAGAGGACAGCCACAGGGAATAGCCCTGATCGGGCTTGATGAAACTGCCCGTTCAACAGGTGGTTATGGCTTGCGGTGCATGAATCTTGGCTTTCCTGAAATGGATAAAGGGAATCCAGACAGCGCGGATCAATTCCATGCCCATTTGACGCGGAGGCTTTTGCAGTTTCCGAAGCAGGATGTCTCCGCAGTTCTCGCCCGGCGCTTTTCGCTGTTTTGTGCGCGCTTTCGCCGCATGACATCCGAAATGGTGAAACCTTCCAGGATATGTCATCCTTTCGGGAAAAACTGTATGCGGAAAAATGCCGGTGAATCCGCAGAAGCAACACGCAAAGATTTCCGTCCTTCCGCAACAGCAAACGGATGAAAACAGAACGATGCAACCGTGCAATTGGCGTTGCTGCGGGAAAGGCTGCGTTCCATCAGGTTCCCGGACAACGTCTGCATGCCTGAGGGGTGCAAACAATGCGCTGAGCTCCCGAACAACGTCATATGGAGCTTTTCGCCGGTATGCAATGATGCAAGCAAGAAACCCAGTTGTTTTGGAAAGCGTTATGGTTTTTGCAGAGCGTTTCCGGGAAGTGCTTGCGCTTCTTGCATCAAAAAGTCCCGGAACGCTCGAACCGCGCAAGATTGCCAGCGATCATCGTCCCATAGCAGATAGGACGTAACCACCATGGAGGGGTTTTCGATGGGGATTAGTCTTGTGTTTTCCCGGAAACGTCCGGCCCACGATACCGATGGCGCGAAAGCCACCCCCATTTGTTCCGAAATATATTTTCGAACGAAGTATGGATCATCACAAACGAAGGATATTTGTGGTTCAAAACCTGCCTTCCGGCAGTGCTCCAACGTTACCGCGTAGATGGAGGACCGCGTAGATGGCGTGATGAATTTTTCGTTGCGAAGTTCTTCCAGACGTACGCGTTCACGATTTGCCAGCGGGTGCTCCTCGTATACAGCCAGGACGATTTTTTCCTGGATCAGCGGCTGTCCGTGACGCATTTGCCGGTACGCCATGGACGAAGAGATGCACAGGTCGTAGACTGCATCCTGATTGTCTGAGTAGTCATGAACCACCTGAAAGTTCACGTTTTGATGTTCGCGGGCAAATTTTGACACGCAACTGAGAACCAGCCGCCGGTTTTCCAGGGCCAGCACCCGAATTGGACCGCTGATTTCCTTGCGGTCGGAGGTCACGGCGCGCCGGGCATCTTCCAGCGATTGAAGCGCCTGCCGGGCAAAATGCAAGAACACCCTTCCGTTTTCGTTCAGGTACAGCCGGTTGTTTTTTCGGTCAAACAGCTTTACGCCATCCAATTCGCGTTCCAACCGCGCGATGCTTTGCGACATAGCCGGTTGCGGAATTCCGAAATATGCCGCTGCAGCGGAAATATTCTCGAATTCCGCTGCTTTCTGAAAATACTTCAACTGCAAAAGTTCCATGTCCTTGTCTCCTTTCCAAACCGCTCGCATTCATTTTACCATACTTTCGGTGTTATGGAAATATATGATATTTCGTATTTTACAGAACGCGTTCTTCTGTTTTATAATACAGAAAAGAACACATCAATTTATGGAGTGATATTTCATGAAGAAGCTATATGGCATCGTTTGCGCCAACGTTACTCCCATGGACGAGACGGGCAATATTGACTTCGAATCCCTAAAGAATTTGGTGGATTGTATGGCCGGGGATGGCATTCACGGCGTTTATCCCTGCGGAACCAATGGCGAGGGCTTGCTGTTGACCGCGGAGGAACATCACGCCGTTGCTCAAACCGTTATCGAGCAGAACCGGGGCCGGATGTCTGCGTTTATTCAGTGCGCGGTGCTGCATTGGGCGGACACCATGGAAAACATCCGCTTTGCATGTGAAACGGGCGCCGATGGCGTGGGTGTCATGACGCCCACGTTCTATAAGGCCGACGATGCCGCCATGATCGAGTATTACCGCGAGGCATGTCTTGCGGCGGGCGATAAGCCGGTCTATTTATATAACATTGCAAAATACACCAACAATGATATTTCCCCCAAAGCCTATGGACAAATTGTTGATCAAAACCCCAACGTCATGGGAATCAAGTATTCCAACAGCGATATCGCGCGCATTCAGGATTATATGCGCGCCGGTTCCCGCCCGAGCGAAGCGCTCATTGGCGCGGATAGCTATATCCTGAGCGCGCTGGCGGCAGGCTGTGTGGGCGAAGTGTCCGGCCCGGCTTGCGTGTTTCCAAAGTGGTATGTGGGCGCCTATGAGAGCTTTCTTGCAGGCGATCACAAGCTGGCGCTGGAATATCAGAACCGCATCGTTGCCTGTTCCCGCAGCATCAAACCCGTGCCGCAGATTCCGGCCATCAAGGCCATGCTGCGGATGAAAAGCGTGATCCGCACGGACGTCTGCCGCCGTCCTTTCCGCAGGTTGAACGCGGAAGAATACCGCTTGCTGGAGAACGCATTGAAGATGTACGAAAGCGATTTCTGAGGGAAGAACGCCATGTTCATCATTGTATTGGCGGGAATGCCTGCCGCAGGAAAATCCACGGCGGCGAAGGCGTTGCGATCCGCCTTTCATCTTCCGGTGCTGGAAAAGGATGCGCTGAAGGAAGCGATCTTTGATACCATGGGTTTTTCCTGCTATGCGGAAAAGCGCAAGATCGATCACGCGGCCAACGCGGCGCTGCTCCGCTGCGCGCAAGCCTTGTTGGAAAATGGTCAATCGATGATTCTGGATAACAACTTTGATGCCGCGTCTGCGCAGATGTTGAACGAATTGATTCACAAATACGATTGCCGCTGTGTCACGGTATTTTTCGGCGGTGATCCGGATGTGTTTTTTCGCCGGTATGTGGATCGCGACCGGCGCAAGGAGCGCCATTTGGGACATGTGCTTCAGGAACACTATCCGCCGTGGCCTGGCGATGCATTGGAACACGACATGACGCGCGAAGAGTTTCGGGAAAAATTTGAGTCCCGGGGCATGATGCAATTCCGCGTAGACGGACAGCGCATTGATCTGGACGCGACGGAGCCTGGCCGGATCGACATGAATGCGCTGATGGAACAGATTCGCAGTCTGATTTTCCAAGCAAAGGAAGAGGAGTGATTTTTTTGGCACGCAAGGTAGCCCTTCCATTCCGGCATCATGGCCAGCTGTTTTGCAACGAGGCCCGAAGCTTACTGACCGAAGCGGGATTTGAATTGGTCTGCAACGACACTGGCCGCAAGCTGACGCGCGATGAACAGAAGGACATGATTCGGGATGCTTATGCCATCGTGGCGGGGACGGAGATTTATGACGAGGATATGCTGTCTGTTTGTCGGAAGCTCAAGGCGATTCTACGCTTTGGTGTGGGCACCGATAATTTTGCGTTGGATGTCCTGCGCCGAATGGGCGTGCGGGTGGGCATCATTGCCAACCACAATGCGGTGGCAGAATTTGCGCTGACGCTCATCCTCAGCGCGTTGAAGAACATTCCGCTGTATGACGCGGCGGTGCGCGGCGGCGGTTGGAACCGATATCCCATGTGGGAATTGAATGGCAAAACCGTGGGCATCGTGGGTTTGGGACGTATTGGCTTAAGATTGGCGGAACTGCTTCAGGGGTTCCATGTACAGGTTGTGGCGTACGATCCGTTTTTGAACCGGGAAGCAGCCGCGCGCCTGAATGTACGCCCCGTCGCACTGGAGGATTTGCTTGCCTGTGCCGATGTGGTTTCGCTGCACCTACCGCTGAACGAGCACACCTGGCACATCATGGACCGGAATGCGATTGCGCGAATGAAGGACGGTGCGGTGCTGATCAACACTGCCCGGGGCGCGTTGGTGGACGAGGAAGCGTTGATTGAAGCGTTGAACAACGGAAAACTTCGCGCGGCGGGATTGGATGTATATGAAACGGAACCCATCAAGACGGACAACCCTGTTCTGCTGGTGCAGAACACTGTGCTGGCGCCCCATGTATCGGCGCTGAGTTATGAAACCAACTATGAGGCTGGCATCGTCTGCGCCCGGTCCATTTTGCAGGTTGCCGAGGGTGGCACGCCCGTCTATCCGCTTTGTTGATTTTCAGAATGGAGAAAACCATGAAACATTATGAATTTCAATATGAGATTGCCGTCGTTGGAGGCGGCCCAGCCGGACTTTCCGCAGCTTTGGCGGCAGCCAGAAGAGGCCGCAAAGTGGTGCTGTTGGAAAAAAACGGATATTTGGGTGGCAACGCTACGCTGGGTTTGCCGTTGCTGGGCTTTTTGGATTTGGACGGCCGGCGTGTAACCGGAGGACTTGCGCAGGAATATGTGCGCAGGCTGACTGCGAGAGGCCAATGCTTCGGCCATCGGACCTGTCCGAAACACAATTCCGTAACGAACATAGATCCGGAGGGGTTCAAAATTCTCGCTGTTGAGATGTGTCGCGAGGCCGGAATTGACGTGCTGCTGCATCTGGAGGCCTGTCGGGTTGAAGTGGAAAAAGGCGAAATTCGCCGGATCGTTCTTTTTGGCAAGGGCAATGAGGTTGTCGTTCGGGCAAAAATCTATATTGACTGCACAGGGGATGGCGACGTGGCCTATTTGGCCGGATGCGATTACGAATCCGGCCAGCCGGACACCGGCATGCTTCAGCCTCCGACGGTGATGTTCACGCTGGAAAACGTGGATACCGGCCGGCTGTTCGATTACATCGAGGAACATCCCGAAGAGATGACCTATAGCGCGACCATTGACCATCGTCCCGGTTACGACGCGGATTACTTTCGCGCCAGCCCGAATCATGTATTTGTGGGATTGCGCCAAACCTTTGCCCGTCTGCGGGAGCAGGGCGAATGTCCCGTAGATCGAGAAACGCTGATCTATATAAAAAGTCCCAAACCTGGGGAGGTTTTCGTCAACAGCACGCGCCTCCTCAACACGGATGCCACGGACATAATTGGGCTGACGCGCGCAGAAATGGAGGGCCAATTGCAGGCCGCGAAGCTTGCCGATATGCTGCGAAAGCATGTGCCCGGCTTTGAAAAGTGCTTCATTTCGTCCATTGCGCCCACGCTGGGCGTCCGGGAAACCCGACGCTTCCGGGGAATTCGCCGTTTGGAGCAAGACATGCTGCTGGAAGGGCGCGTTCCCGAGGATACGATTGCCCTGGGCGCCTACAAGATAGACATTCACTCGGGCAGGGACCGTACAACGGTGTTCAAAACGGTCAAGGAGCCCTACGGCATTCCCTATGGCTGTTTGGTCAGCGCGCAGATTCGGAACCTGATGTTTGCCGGAAGATGTGCTTCCATGGATGCCGCGTCGTTGGCTTCTGCGCGGGTGATGCCTCAGTGTATGTGCATGGGCGAAGCGGCAGGCACGGCGGCGGAACTTGCGCTGCGTACACCGAATAATCTTGTGACAGGAGACGCACAGAGGGTCGTAGAATATCCTCTGTGCGTTCTGTCATGGATGGCGTTTTCCGATGAAACCAGAAGGCGCATTTGCCTTTCCGTATGGTTCAAACATCCTTAGGAGGCTGTTGCCATGGAAATTGGAACGATGACCAACATGCGTTCTTCTTTTCGAGGAAGTGTGCAGAAAACATCCGCGTTGGAGGCAACCCGGCGTCTGCGCGCCGTTGGCTATTCTGCACAGGACGTGTTTCTGCGCGGATGGGTGCGATGGAACGGATCTTATGCCGGACCTGCCGTATCGGTTGAACTTCGGAGGATTTACGTATAGCAAAAAGCACAGCCGCCTGTACATGCATGTGGTAAATGATCCGTTGGCTCCGCATCGGATTTGCGTGGTGGGATTGCAGGCAAAGGTGACGGGGGCCAAGCTGCTCCGAACGGGCGAGCCGCTGAATTGCTGGCAGACATACGAGACGGCAAGAGACGAGCACCGCTTGTTTGTAGAACTGCCTGAGTCTGTTCCGGATAAGCTGGATACCGTGGTCGCGCTGGACGTCGAGGGCGATGTGGTCGCGCAACAGCTGTAAGTCCCTGAATTTGCCTCTCGTTTTGCACAATTTGGACGCCAGATGGAGGATCGAAGCCCCTTGTTTCTTTGTGGTTCGAAGACATCTCGTACAGAATGGCCCAATAGAAACATATCAAATAATGCGGAAGGGCCCGCGATAAATCCAAAATAGAAAAAATATTGACATGTCAATTTTGATGATATATAATACATTTATTCGAGCATGATACGGCAAGGATGTTTCTGATAGCAGGAAGGTTGGGGGCAAC
>JAQXRL010000024.1 GCA_029218505.1 Eubacteriales bacterium
GGGGCGCGCCGGCCGCCAACCATGGTGGCGGCCGCCGCGCGAATCCCGTTTTGGAGAAAAGCATGGGAGGATGGAAATATGCGCAGGTTTTGGGCAAGACATCGCTTTTTGATGCGCCTGATTATTATGTCCCTTACGGTGGTTTGCATTGCGGTGTTGCTGTTTAACGTCGCGGTGTTCCGGCGGGCACATCAGTACATGGAGCAGCAGAACCGGGAAAAATATCAAAGCGGCGCGTATGCCTTTGCCCAGTACATGGAAGAACAGATCCTGCTGATGTATTCCCGGGCGGTGCGCTTCAATTATGACCAGAATTTTCAAAACCTGAATCTGGAAGCCCATGTGTTCAACCAGCTGGAATTCATTCGCCTGCTGCGCACGTATCTCAATGCCGCGCCGCTGGCGAATGAAATGTGCATGTATTTTGAAGACAGCGATTTTGTGATTTCCTCCACGGCGAAGTACGATTTTTCGTATTTTACAATGCAATATCTGGCCGATGGAAACGCTGCCCTGTCCGAAGAAATTGCGGATTTCGTGACCGGAGACGCCACGGAACAATGGTCGTATTTTTCTACTTTTGGCCAGGTGGCCAATTCCAAACAGCGGCTGCTGGTGCGCATTTCTGTAACGGTGCCGGGCGCATCAGGCGTGCGCAAGGCCAACGTGCTGTATTGCATTACGGCGGATTCTCTGCGCTCTTTGTTTCTGTCCAGCATGAACGTGGGCATGGAGTATGCGATTTTGGACGCGCAGGGCGACATGCTGTACCAGAGCGCGCTGCTGACGGATCATTTGCCTTCCTGGCTGAACGCGATGGAAAACCCGACGGAATCCCTGGATTACACCGTGAACAAGGAAAAATTCACGGCCTTTTTCGTGCGAAACGAATTGACGTATCTTACGGTGGTGCCCACGGAATGGATTGTTCGGGATTTGAACAATTATTACAGCGCAATGGTGCGCATGATTTGGATGTGCGTGGCCGTATTGTTGATTGCGGCGGCGTTTTCCGTGTATGTCAGCTATGAGCCCGTGCATAGCATGGTGCGAAGAACCGTCAAGGAGCCGGATGAGCAGCTTGCAACGGACGAGTTGGGCGCCATCGAAAACGAAATGGAGCGCATTCAGCAGCAGAACGAACGCATGAACAGCCTCGTGCTGGAGCAGGGAGATATGCTGGACGACGCGATTGTGGATTCCCTGCTCCGCGGCAAGACCGTGTCCGCCAAGCAGATGGAATGGATTGCCCAGCGCATGCCCGGCGAACGGTTTACCGTGGTGGCCGTTTTCGGGTTGCAACTGAACCATGCGGCCAGGGAACTTTTGCAGGAGAAGCTGAACGCGTTTGCGGACATGCGCGTGATGATTGTCGGAATGCCCCAGGAACAGCACACCGCGCTCATGTGCGCGTTAAACGGCGACGCATCCAGGCAGAAGTTCGCCCAGCGGTTGCTGCCGCTGCTGGGCGGCGCACAGCTTTCCGTGGGGATCGGGCCGGAGGTGGAACAGCTGGCGGATGTGCATGCCGCGTATGTGTGCGCCATGACCGCCATGCACCAGCGCGGTGGATTGACGTATTACGAAGAGATCGTGGACGAAAACAGTCAGATTCTGGAATATCCCGTGACGGAAGCGCTGTTGCTCGCGCGCAGTATTGAGGATGGGGATGAAAACGGCGTGGAGCAGGCGTTGAAAGATTTGCGCGCGTATTTGAGCCAGCGGGAACATCCAACGGTTCAGGCGAGCTTTGTTCGCCATGAGTTGGAGAGCGCCTTCATCAAGCATTTGCGGCGGCTGGAATTGCCCTTGAGCGATGGACAGATGAACGAACTGATCGCGACGCGCGATGGAGAAGCCTTGTGCGATATGCTGGCGGACTTGGCAAAATCGGCCTGCCGGGAAATCAACGCGCGCCGGGAACAGGAAACGCGCAACTTTAATCAACGCATTCTGGATTATGTGAACGCCCATTACACAGACAAGGAGATTTCTCTGATTCAGGTCAGCGACGCTTTTGGACTGTCCATTTACGCGCTCAGCCGGTTGTACAAGGAGATTGCCGGCATTGGCTTTCGGGAGCATATCATTGCCAAACGCATGGAATTGGCGTATCACATGGTGGTTTCCACGGAGAAAAGCATTCGGGAAATCGCCGATGAAACGGGAATCGGCAATCCGGATTATCTGACCAAACTGTTCAAGGCGCACTATGGCACGACGCCAAGCCGGCTTCGCGCGCGCTAACGCAGCAATCTTGAACCCTTCCGTCTTCTTGGTCCCTTTCGTATTATGATAATTTTCTCGCGTGAGCGAAAATGGGGATTGCCAAGGGACATTGTCCCTTGACCGGGGATTGGGGCGGAGCCCCAAACGTTCCCCGTTCCCTCACGGCTACCGGGCGGAAAGATAAACCTGACGCAGGGATTCTGCCGCAGCGTCCAGGGAATATCCGGCGCGTTGCATTTCGGCAATGGCTTGCCTGGAGTCCGCCTCCCGGCTTCCGGATGGAGGATGGGCCATGGCTTCCGCCCAGGCGTCCTCCTGCAGCGGCAGCCGTTGCGCCAGGAACGTTGGCGCTGCTTCAGGGGTAATTGCGTCGGACAGCAGCGCAGGCAGCCCGGCGCACTGATATTCCAGCGCAGCGGCGGGCAATCCTTCATGCAGGGAAGGAAGAATGGCTGCGTCCAGCGCGCTGAGCAGGCGGGGCACGTCGTTCCGTATTCCGGAAAAGAGCACTTTGTCCGAAAGCCCCAGCTGCGTGGCCATGGCGCGAATATCTGCCAGCAGAGGGCCTTCGCCCACCAGGATCAGGCGGCAATGAGGATGGATGCGCAGCGCATGGGCAAAGGCGCGCAGGGCGAAAGCATGGTTTTTGGCGGGGACGAAGCCCGCCACCATGCCGATGGCAACGGAGCCTTCTAGCCCAAATTCCCGGCGGATTTCGTCCCGGGCGGCGGAGGAAAAGGCCAAAGACGCGGTGTCCACGCCGTTTTTCAGTTCCACAAAGTCGTGATTTCCAAACAGCCAGCGGCCCGCAGCCTGGGAACACGCCATGGGGATGGTGTACCCGGCGCGCAAAAGCGGCTGCAGCATTGCGTTCAGCCGCGTGTGGACGCACATGGTGTTGTGGCTATGGGCAATGCGGACGCGGGTTCCGGCGAGGCGCGCCGCCCACAGTTCCACGGCCATGGTGGCGCTGTTGCCGTGTACGTGCAGGACGTCGTATTGTTCCCGCCGCAGCAATCGCGTCAGCGCGGCAAAGTATGCCCAAGGCTGGCGGTTGCGGGGCGGCAGCAGATGAAAACGGCCTTCCAGCGCTGCGATTTCCTCAGCGATGGAGGGCGTGGGCGGGGAAAAACAGGCAAAATCCATGGCGAGGTTTTCCCGGTTCATGGCGGAAAGCGTGCGCAGCAAAAAGCGCGAAATGCCGTTTTCGTTCAGGGGAACGGTGCTCACTTCCAGAATTCGCATGGCGGTTTCCTCACTTCAGCGCGCCCGGAGCGCGGTTGTAATGGCCGGTTTTCCGCGCCTCATATAGCTTTGCGTCCACCACAAAGCGATACATATAGGCATACAGGAAATTATAGATCAGCCCTTCCTTTCCGTCCAAAAATCCCAGACGGAATATGTAGCAATACAAGAACAACAGCCAGGCCCGGAGGAACATGGGAAAGCGATAATACAGCCCGCTTTTCAGCTTTCGCGTGCGCGCGATGCTTGCGTCTTGCAGGGCGTGCTGGTCGCCGCCGGAAAAATTGTCGCCAAGCACGTCCAGCACTTCCCGGGAAGCATACCAGTTCAGCTTCTGGACAAAATGATCGATGCTTTTGAAATCCATGTGATCGAAGCGCGCCCGAATGGATACAGACCGCCCGCGGGAAAGGACGGTGTGTTCGTCCATGTAGCGGTTTTCGATGCGGGCAGCGCCCCTTCGGAAGATCATGAGTTTGCGCTTTTTGCGCATTCCATGGTTCAGCGGCTTGCCCATCATGTAAAAGGTTGCCTGCATGATGATTCCGCAGATCTCGGCATCTCCGCCGTCCATGATGGAACGGCATTCCCGAATGACTGCCGGCGTCATGCGTTCGTCCGCGTCAATGCGCAAAACCCAATCCGTGCGAATATCCGCGTTGTCCAACGCCCAATTGAATTGCCTGGCGTTGTTCTCAAAGGGATGTTCCAGAAACTCCGCGCCCATGGACAAGGCAATTTCCCGGGTTGCATCCGTGCTGCCGCTGTCCACAACGACTACCCGTTGGGCAAAATCCTTCAGCGATGCCAGGCAGTCCGGCAGGTTTTCTTCCTCATTCAGGGTCAGAATGACGGCGGTCAGGGTGGTCATACCGCATTCGCTCCTTTATGCGTTGTGTTCCGTGCGTTGGATGGATTGAGAGAAATCACAGACCTGATAGTTTCCCGGCCAGTCGGGAACGTCCGATCCATAGACCATGTCTCCAAAGGCGCGGCGGATGGGATTCAGGCGCCCCATCCATTGCAGCAATGGATTGAAACAGCGGAGGAAATACATCTTTTTGCCGTGGGCGATGGAAATTTCCCGCATGAAGTCCGTGGTGGACACCGTTTGAGCGTTCCTGGGGAAAAAGACGCCGCCTTCGCCGGATTGCAACAGCTGCCGGACAAATTCCGCGAAGTTTTCTATGTATAACGCGCTGCGGCGGTTCGGAAAATTGGGAAACAGACAAAAGCGCCTTGCGTAGCGCGCCAATGTGGTGTAATTGCCCTTGCATCCCGGCCCATAGATCATGGGCGGCCGCAGCACCGCCACGTGGAATTCCGCGTCCGACAGCCGAAGGAGTTCTCTTTCCGCCTCCAATTTGCTGCGTCCATAGGCGTTGGCCGGACATTCAGGCTCGTTTTGACCGATGCTTCGGCGTTTGCCCACCGGGGCGGCGTTTCCATACACGATCATGCTGCTCATGAACACGAACTGCTTTACGCCGCTTTCCCGGGCCTTTTTCGCCGTTTGAACGGCCAAATCCCGGTTTACCGCTTCGTATAACGGCGTTAGACGGGGATTTGCCCGCACGTGCGCAATGCCGGCCACGTGCAGAACGCTGTCGTAACCGCAAAAATCTGCGTCGCGCCAGCGCTCGCCCCGCATGTCCAGCGTGTCTATTTGATAGTCTTCCGGGTGGTTTTTCAAGTGTTTTTCCACCGATTCGCCAACGAAACTGTTCGCACCGGTGATCAGCAGTCGTATCATGTGTTCGTCTCCTTGCATCTGTGCGCTTCATTATACATCACATTCGGCTTTCTGGCAAGGGGCGCTTGAAAGCCGACCGCGGGTTCAACATGCAAAGGAAATGGCTGCGCGACAGAAGGCACTCCCCGCCTTCCAACAAAAATAAACATATGTTCGATAGCCAACGCCGCCGGGATGTGCTATAATAAACAAGAAGAACCCGAGACAATAGGAGGGCGCGCGCATGGCGGCGGACAAAAAAGCAGAAAAGAAGCCTGCAACCCAGAAATTTGGGGACGACAGGAAAAAGGCGTTGGAAGTGGCGCTGGGCAAAATAGAAAAGGATTTCGGCAAAGGGTCGGTCATGAAGTTGGGAGACGCGGCCAATCGCATGCAGGTTGAGGTCATTCCCACGGGTTGCCTGCATTTGGACTTTGCCCTGGGCGTAGGCGGACTGCCCAAGGGAAGGATTATTGAGATTTACGGCCCGGAATCTTCCGGTAAGACGACGGTTGCGCTGCATTGCATTGCGGAGGCGCAAAAGGCGGGCGGCACCGCGGCGTTCATCGATGCGGAGCATGCGCTGGACCCCGCATATGCCAAGAAGCTGGGCGTGGACATTGACGAATTGTATGTGTCCCAGCCGGACAACGGCGAACAGGCATTGGATATTTGCGAAGCGTTGGTGCGTTCCGGCGCCATTGACATTGTGGTCATCGACTCCGTGGCGGCGTTGGTGCCCAAGCAGGAAATCGAAGGCGATATGGGCGACAGCCATGTGGGCTTGCAGGCGCGTTTGATGAGCCAGGCGCTGCGCAAGCTGGCCGGCGTAATTTCCAAAACCAACGCGATTGCCATCTTCATCAACCAATTGCGGGAAAAGGTGGGCGTGGTGTACGGAAATCCGGAAGTGACCACCGGCGGCAAGGCGCTGAAGTTTTACGCCACGGTGCGCATAGACATCCGCAAGAGCGAACCCATCAAAGATGGCACAGAGGTGATCGGCAACCGCGTGAAGATCAAAATCGTGAAAAACAAAGTGGCGCCGCCCTTCCGCAGCTGCGTGGTAGATATGCTCTATGGCGAAGGGATTTCCCGGGAGGGCGAATTGCTGGATATGGCCGTGGAGCGGGATCTCATCCAGAAAAGCGGCGCGTGGTATTCCTATAAAGGCGAACGCATCGCCCAGGGCCGGGACAGCGCCCGCAAATACATCAAAGAACATTCCGAAGTGTTCGAAGAATTGCAGCAGAAAATTCGCGAAGCCTTCCTGGCTGGCGGAGAAATGCCGGAGGGCATTTCCGAATCCGTGCCCGACGAGGACGACGAGCAAGAAATGGACGAATTTAACCTGGACGAGGAATAGGGCGCGCTCCCTTTTGGGAAACCCATTCCCTGATCCTTTTGCGAAGAGAGACGTGGATGTCTCTCTTCGCTTTTTTTTGAGAATACTACTTGACATATAATACTATGCGTGATATAGTATTATGCGTTGGGAGGGATGCACATGGATGCGCAATTGAAGCGGGGACTGATTGAGAACTGTGTGCTGAGCGCGCTGCTCAAGCAGGATTCTTATGGATATCAAATTGTGAAGGAGCTTTCCGGGCGCGTAGAGATTTCGGAATCCACGTTGTATCCAATTTTGCGCAGACTGGAAGGGGCGGGGATGTTGCGGGTATACACGGCGGAGCACAATGGGCGATTGCGAAAATACTATGCCATTACCCCGGAAGGCCGGCGAAAGTTGGAACAATTTTTGGCGGAATGGCAACAGGCGATGGAGATTTACGAATACATTCGCGGCGAGGTGACGACGGCATGAACAAAGAAGAATTTTTGAACAGACTTCGGGAGGCGTTGAAGGGGCTGCCGGCGGCGGAGACGGAGAAATCCGCTTTGTATTACGCAGAAATTTTGGATGACCGCATGGAAGACGGCATGTCGGAAGTGGAGGCAGTGGCGTCTTTGGGGGCGCCGGAGGAGGTTGCGGAAAACCTGAAGCTGGAATTGCCGCTGGGCACGCTGGTGCGCAGCAAAATGTCGGGAAGCGGCATGGGCGCCGGAACCGTCGTCCTGTTGGTGCTTGGATCGCCGGTATGGTTGCCGCTGCTGCTGGCGGGACTTGCGGTGGCGCTGAGTCTTGCTGTCTCGTTGTGGGCGATCGTGCTGAGCTTGTGGACGGTGGTGCTGGCGCTGATACTGACGCTGCCGCTGAGCGTGGTTGGCGCGGCGATGAAATGGGCGAATTTTCCGGCGGAAGCGGTATTTTTGCTGGGCGCAGCCTGCGTGAGCGGTGGGCTGGCAATTCCCGCGTTTTTCTTCATGCGAAAGGCGACCGAATGGTGCGGCAAAATGACGATGGCCGGCGTGAAAGGAATCAAGCGACTGTTGATCGGGAGGAAAAAGTGATGCGCAAGGGAATGAAGGGTTGGATGCTGGCGGTGTTGGCGCTGATTCTCGTGGGCTGCGGACTCATGGGGGCTTCCTGGCGGCGCGTCGTGGCCCAGGAGGAAAGCGCGTATACGCAAAAGGAATTTGCATGCGCCGCAGATGCGGTAACGGCCATTGCGGTGGATGGTTTTGTCGGAGAGGTATCCATTTTTCCGGTGGAGGGCGACGAAGTCATCCTGCATTGGTATGACGGCGAGCAGCAGAAATGGAACGTGCGCCTGGAGGACGGCGTGCTGAAGGCGGATTGCATGGATGAAAAGAACTGGGTGTTCCAGATCGGCGTGCGCCTTTCCGACAAGAATTTTGACTGCTTGTCCATTGGATTGCCTGAAGGGATTGCTCCGGAGGGCATGCTAAAGGCCACCACGGGGAAAATTTCCTGCCAAGGGGTACGGTTTTCCACGCTGACGGCAGAATGCTCCACGGGGGGAATCGCGCTGGAGAATGTGGACGTGTCCGGAGAGGTGCGACTGAAGGCCACCACGGGAGCAATCCAACTGGCGGATGTACGTGCCGGCGACATGGAGGCAATTGCTTCTACGGGCAGCGTGAAGTTGCGGAGCGTGTCCGCAGGGGAATTGGCGGTCAAGCTGACGACAGGCCAGGTTCAATTGGAGGACGTGACGGCCCGGAAGATTGGAGCGACGGCTTCAACCGGCGACATTCGTATGGAGCATGTTTCTGCGGACGCGTTTGAATTGCGCACGACGACGGGAGATATTGACGGCAGCATCAACCAAGCCATGAAGGAATTTACCATCGACAGCGATACGGCCACCGGAGACAACAATTTGCCGAAACACATGGCTTCCGGCGAAAAAACGCTGTTTGCATCCACGCTCACGGGGTCCATTCACATTCTTTTCGCGGAATAAAGGCGAAATCATAACCATCCGTTGAACGGGTAATTTGACCAGACCCGATTCCCTGTTCGGAGATTCCTTCCGCATTGTCTTGTACAAGATCGAGATCTCCCCGAATGGGGTCACATCTGCGATGCGGTTCCGCAGACGGTCGAAAAACGCGGGGAGCGCACGAGAGGGCTTGGGGCTGCTCGAATTCCAATCGTGGACGGCGGCGTGTGCGGCGGCCGCGGGCGCTGATTTTGCGGGATGCGGCTCCGTGCTTTCTCTTCCTGTTTCACGGTTGAGCAGAGGGGCTATGCCTGTTCGGCGAACAAAAATGCCGGCCCGACGGTTTGCGCCGCCGGGCCGGTTCTTATTTTTGGGGTTGCAGCGCCTGCTGAATTTGACGTTCACAAAAATCGCACAATTCGCTGGCAAATTCCGCATCCATGCCTTCCGCTATGATGCGGCATTGGGGCGATTGTTCGTCTGTGCTGATCCAAGCCCAGCCGCCGTCCCGGGCGATGCGAACGCCGCCGCCCAACTGACTGTCGGGAACCGCTCGTGCCAATGCACTGAGCACTCTGCCGCGCAGCGCCGGCGCAACGGGAACGGATATCGTTTTGCGGTGCACGATGGGCATTTGCGCGCGCCATTGCGCCAGGGAAAGCCCGGCGTCCGCCATGGCGCTCAAAGCGCTGATGGCGAGAAAAAGTCCGTCAAAGTGCAGCTGAAATTGCAGAGGAAACCGGCGTGAGATTTCCTGCATCCAACGCGCTTGTTCTCCGGCAACGGTTTCCGTTTCCGCGCCATGTCCTTCCGCCAAAATGCGCACGCCGTCTGTGCAGCCTGGCGGCAGCAAAAGCGTGGTTTCTCCCAGGGATAACGCCACCCATGCGACGAGCAATTGCTGCTCCGCGTCGGAAAGCGCGCCGGATTCGTCCGCCAAGGTTGCGGTTTCGCCGCCCGGGGAAAGCCAAACGCCTACTTCTCCGGGAGCCAGTTCCATCATTTCCGGTTCCCATTCCGCGCGGATGGTGAGATTTGCCCGGTGGAATGCTTGCTCCGCAAGGGATAGCGGGTGGTTTTGAGAACAATACATTGCGATTTCCGGCGCATCGGCAGGGTCTGCCGTAAACGCAGAGGCAAGATGCGCGATATAGGAAATCTCCGTGCGGCCGGCGGAGAGAATGGGCGGCGTTACGCCGGAAAACGGGCCGGAATAATCCTGGCGAAGCAACAACGCGGATATGGCGCGCTGCTTGTCTGCGCCAAGGCGGGCGCCATGTCCGTCCAGCAGCATCAGCCGGTCGTCCTCAACCAGCGCGGCGGCATCCGAACGAAGCCCTTTCAGCACATGGCGCAATTGCGGCATGCAGCACACGCCTGCATCCACCACCTGTGTGCCTTGGGCCATGAGCCCCGCTGCAACGGCGTGCCATAGCGCGCCCGCCACGGCGGAAGGAGTGCGCCCCAGCAGGATTTCCCGGGGCTTCAGCGCCGCCGCACAGGCTTGGGCGGCGCGAGTGGCCTGGGCAGGCGCGCCCAGCGGAAGCACGCCCGCGGAGAAGCCGGAATCCTTGCGGGATCCCCATACCAGGTTGGAATCTCTGCGCTCGCCGTCGGGGACGAATTTTTCCGGCCAAAGCTTTACGCCGGGCATGATTGTGGCATGTGCGCCCGCCGCGGCGCCTGTGCCCAAGGCGCTGTCCTCAAACGCCTGGGCGGATTCGCCGAGCATTGCGTTGGCCGCCAATACGCAGCCTCGCGCCTGCGCGCCCCGCATCAACTGCGCTCCGGGCCACAGCACGGAATGCTTTGCGCTGGCGCCGGGACGAATCACCGCGCCTTCGCCCACCGCGGTATAGGGGCCGATATGCGCGCCGGCATAGACCTGGGCGCCGGCGGCGATGAAGCAGGGGGCTTCCAGGATTGCGGTGGAATCCACCAGCGCGCCGGGGGACTTGAGGATGCCGCCGGGACGTTTTCCCAGTTCCGGCAGAGAAATCTTTCCATCCATGGCGTCAAAGTGCACGCGCAGATAGGCGGAAAGATCGCCGATATCGCACCAATAGGCTTCCGTGCAGTATCCATAAACCTTGCAGCCTTCCTGCACCATTTGGGGGAACAATTCCCGGCCGAAATCTCGGGCAGTTCCAACGGGAATTCGTTGTAAGATTTCCGGTTCCAGAATATAGATGCCCGTGTTTACCGCATCGGAGAGCACATCGCCCCAACCGGGTTTTTCATGGAAGGATCGAATGCGGCCGTCGTCCTCCGTCACCACCACGCCGTATTCCAACGGGTTTTCCACGCGTTTGAGCACCAGCGTTGCTTCCGCCTGGCGGCTGCGATGGAATGCCACGGCTTCCATAATGTCCAGATCCGTAACGCCGTCGCCGGAGAGAACCACAAACGTTTCGTCCAGAAAATCCCGTGCCTGCGCTACGCCGCCGGCCGTGCCCAGCGGTTCCCGTTCGATATAATACCGCAGGTTTACGCCGAAGTCCTGCCCGTCGCCAAAATAATCCGTCACAGCATCCGGCAGATATCCCAGCGTTGCCGCGATCTCCGTGATGCCGCTGCGGCCCAGCAGGCCCAGGGCGTATTCCATGACCGGCTTGTCCATCAGCCGCATCATAGGCTTGGGGCAGTCGCAGGTCAGGGGACGCAGCCTTGACCCTTCGCCGCCTGCCATGATGATTGCCTTCATGAAATTTCCCACATCCTTGTCGATGATTGTTGCCCCGGCGGAATCGTACCTTCCGGGGATAGAAAAAATACCGCATATCAGTATCTATGCGATATTTTTTCCCAATATGGGTGATTTCATCCGTGCAATGCATGGAATGATCAAATCAGCATTTTTTGTATATCTTCCCGCGTGAGCGAGAATGGGAATTGCCGAGGGACACTGTCCTTCGGCCGGGGTTGGAGGCGGCGCCCCAACGCTTCCCGTTTCCCAATGATGTGCTACAGGATATACTTTTTCACATCCCGGGAATGGAGCTCATCGGAGAGCTGTGCGCGCACATACTCCGCGTCCACGGTGAGGTGAACTTCCGGAGCGTCGCCGCCGCCGGCATTGAAGGCAATGTCGTTCAGCAGCTTTTCCAGGACGGTGTGCAATCGCCGCGCGCCGATGTTTTCGCTCATTTCGTTGGCTTGGAACGCATATTGCGCGATTTCCGCAATGGCGGAATCGGCGAAATCCAATTCCACGCCATCCACGCCCAACAGCAGCTGATACTGCTTGATCAGGGCGTTCTCCGGCTGCGTGAGAATGCGTTTGTAATCCTCCACGGACAATGGCTTCAGCGATACATGTACGGGAAAACGTCCCTGCAATTCGGGAATGAGATCCGTTACCTTGCTCACGTGGAACGCGCCAGCGGCGATAAAGAGAATATGATCGGTCCGGACGGGGCCGTATTTCGTGTTTACGGTGGAGCCTTCCACGATGGGCAGGATGTCCCGCTGCACGCCTTCCCGGGATACGTCCGGCCCGCCGGAGGAACCGCCCTTCCCGGCGACTTTGTCAATTTCATCAAAGAACACAATGCCGTGCTGTTCCGCGCGCTCGATCGCTTCGGAATATACGCTGTCCATATCAATGAGGTTTTGCGCTTCCTCTGCTTCCAAAATGCGCCGGGCATGGCGCACTTCCATCTTGCGCAATTTCATTTTCTTGGGAAGAATGCTGCCCAGCACGTCGTTCATGTTCATGTCGGTGCCGGGAATTTCGCCCTTGGGCGTGGTTTCTTCCACTTCGATTTCGACAATTTCATGTTCCAATTCGCCCCGGCGCAAGCGGCTGCGCACGTCGTCTTTGCGAACTGTCAATTTGGTTTGTTCTTCCGGGGACACTTCCGGTTCCTTGGGCTTGTTGCCCAACAAAATGTCAATGGGATTGGGGGCCTTTCGCTTGCCGGGCTTGGCGATCAGATCCACCAGCCGGTCCTCTGCCGCCGCCGATGCCGCGTCCTGCACGCGGCGGGTATGCAGTTCCTTGGTCAGGCGGATGGATGCCTCCAGCAAATCCCGGATGATGGATTCCACATCCCGGCCCACATAGCCCACTTCCGTGAACTTGGTGGCCTCCACTTTCACGAAGGGCGCGTCCACCAGCTTGGCCAGCCGCCGGGCGATTTCCGTCTTGCCCACGCCCGTAGGGCCCACCATCAGAATGTTCTTGGGGGTTACTTCTTCCCGGATTTCTTCGGGCAGCTTTGCCCGGCGATAACGGTTGCGCAGGGCCACGGCCACTGCGCGCTTGGCCTCTTCCTGGCCAACAATGTATCGATCCAGTTCCGCCACAATTTGACGGGGTGTAAGCTCTGTCATGATTTTCTCCTTATACAGTTTCCACGATGATGTTGGAATTGGTGAACACGCAGATTTCGGAGGCGATTTCCAACGCCTTGCGGGCGATGTCCTGCGCGGGCAATTCTGTGTTGCCGATGAGCGCCCGGGCCGCCGCCAGGGCATAGTTGCCGCCGCTGCCAATGGCAAGCACGCCGTCGTCCGGTTCGATGACCTCTCCTGTGCCGGATACCAGCAAAAGATTTTCCCGGTCCGCGCACAGCAGCATGGCTTCCAGCTTGCGCATGGCCTTGTCCATGCGCCATTCCTGGGCCAGTTCTACGGCTGCCCGCGGCAAATTTCCCGAAAACTGTCCCAGCTTGTCCTCGAATTTTTCGCACAGCGCGAAGGCGTCCGCGACGCTGCCTGCAAAACCCACGACGACGCTTCCGTTATAGATGCGGCGAACCTTTTTCGCCGTCCCCTTCATGATGGTGGACTCGCCCATGGTGACCTGGCCGTCTCCGGCGACGGCCGTGACGCCGTTTCGCTTTACGGCGCAAATTGTGGTTCCTCGAAACATGTTTTCCTCCTTCTGGCCGAAGCTTGTCCGGTGGTTACAGATTGTTCTGTTGTTTTATTCGTTCCAATACGCTTAGCGCGTTTTCGGAGTATTTTTCATATCGATTTCGCTTTCCGCGCACGCGCTGGGGCAAGGGATCCAGAATGCCAAAATTCGCATTCATGGGTTGAAAGTTGGCCGATGGCGTCATGACATGCCGCGCCAGCGCGCCCAAGATGGTCTGGCCGGTAAAATCCGGTTCCGGCTTGCCGGATAGAGCGTTGGCCAGGCCAATGGCGGCCACCATGCCCGATGCGGCGGATTCCATGTATCCTTCCACGCCGGAAAACTGTCCGGCGAAACGGATGAAGGGATTTTCACGCCAGGCATAGTTGGCGTGCAGCATGTCCGGACCATTGAGATAGGTGTTTTTATGCATAACGCCGTATCGGGCGAATTCCGCATTCTCCAGCCCGGGAATCATCCGAAACACGCGCTTTTGCTCGCCCCACTTCAGGCGCGTCTGGAAGCCCACCAGGTTGTACATGGTGGCGGATTCGTTTTCCTGGCGCAATTGCACCACGGCATAGGGCTCCTTTCCCGTGTGGGGATCGATCAAGCCCACGGGCTTCAGCGGCCCGAAGGCCAGGGTTTGACGCCCTCGGGAAGCCAGAATTTCCACCGCCAGACAGCCCTCAAACACCAGCTTTTTCTCAAAATCGTGCAGTTCCGCCAACTCCGCGGACATCAACGCGTCGTAAAAGGCGTCGTATTCTTCCTGCGTCATGGGACAATTTAGGTAATCCGATCCCTTTTCATAACGGGACGCCCGGAACACCTTGTCCATGTCCAGAGATTCCGCCGTTACGATGGGCGCCGCGGCATCGAAGAAGTGCAGCGCGGAAAAACCGGGCAACGCCGAAAGCGCGCCGGTAAGCGCCGGGTCGGTGAGCGGCCCTGTGGCAAGGATGGCGGGCGCGTTGGGGATGGAATCGATCAACGCCGTTTCGAAGGTGAGCAGCGGCTGCGCCTTCAAAAACCGCGTGATTTCCTGGGAAAACGCCTCCCGGTCCACCGCCAGCGCACCGCCGGCAGGCACCCGGCATTTGTCCGCCGCGGAAAGCACCAGGCTGTCCAGCATGCGCATTTCCGCCTTCAAAAGGCCGCTGGCATTGGTGAGATGCTCCGCTTTCAGGGAATTGGAACACACCAGTTCCGCAAAAGAATCCATCTTATGCGCGGGCGAATGGCGTTTGGGCTTCATGTCGATCAAGCGCACCGGGATGTTCCTGCGCAACAGCTGCCATGCGGCTTCGCAGCCTGCCAGTCCCGCGCCCACAATGGTTACAAAATCATTCATCGCTTTCGGCATCCTGTCCGGCGGACGTCTCCACCGGAACGCGTTTCCGGCAGGATTCGTTTACGCAAACGTGGTACAGCGTGTCCTTGGCGCCGCGCTTGAGCACCATGCGCCCACCGCATTCGGGGCATTTTTCCTTTACGGGTTTGTCCCAGCTGACGAACTGGCATTCCGGATACCGTTCGCAGCCGTAGAATTTGCGGCCCTTGCGGCTGACGCGTTCCAACAATTCCGCGCCGCATTCCGGGCATGGAACGCCGATGTTGCTGGGCAGCGCCTGCGTGTGGCGGCAATTGGGGAAATTGGGACACGCCAGGAATTTTCCGTATCGGCTCATCTTGTATACCATCATGGCGCCGCACTTTTCACAGGGAATGTCCGATACCTGGTCGGCCACGTCAACTTTCTCAATGCTGGCCTCGGCCTTTTCCAATTCCACCTTAAACGGCCCGTAAAAATCGGAAACCAGCTGGTGCCATTCGGCGCTGCCTGCTTCCACTTCGTCCAGTTTTTCCTCCATATCGGCGGTAAAGGCAATGTCTACGATTTGAGGAAAGTTTTTGCACATCATCTCGTTGACGATTTTCCCCAATTCGGTGGGAATCAGGCGCTTTTGCTCCCGGGAAACATATCCGCGGGCAATGATGGTGGAAATGGTGGGCGCATAGGTGGAAGGACGGCCGATGCCTTTTTCTTCCAGGGTGCGCACCAGGGACGCCTCCGTGTATCGTGGCGGCGGCTGGGTAAAATGCTGATCCTGGGCAATGTCCTTCAGGGCAGCGGTCATGCCGGTTTCCAATTCGGGCATCTGGGTGTCGGAATCCTCCTGTTGGTCATCCAAAATTTCCTCATATACCGCGGTAAAACCGGGGAATTTCAGCTTTTGTCCGCTGAAATGATACCGCACGCCGCCCGTTCCGTCAATGTCCACAGAAAGCGTGTCGAACAGGGCGGGCGTCATTTGGCTGGATACAAAGCGGTCATAGATCAGGCGGTACAGCCGGAACTGATCCCGGGTAAGGGACGCCTTGATTTGATCCGGCTTGCGGTGAATGTCCGTGGGACGGATGGCTTCATGCGCGTCCTGGGCGGACTTGCGGGATTTGTACACGTTGGGCTTTTCCGGCAGATAGTCGCGGCCGTAGGTGGACAGGATTACTTCCCGCACGGTGTCCACGGCTTCTTCCGCAATGCGGGTGGAATCGGTGCGGATGTATGTCACCAGACCCTGGCTGCCTTCGCCCTGAATGTCCACGCCTTCGTAGAGCTGTTGGGCGATTTGCATGGTTTTCTGGGTGGTAAAGCCCAACTTTCGGGATGCCTCCTGCTGCAGATTGGAGGTGGTGAAGGGCGCGGCAGGGAACTTCCGGCGTTCGCTTTTCTTGATTTCGCCGACCGTGAATT
Organism: Eubacteriales bacterium; assembly: GCA_029218505.1. GTDB lineage: Bacteria > Bacillota > Clostridia > Christensenellales > Aristaeellaceae > SUG1456. The sequence continues at coordinate 16,134 of JAQXRL010000024.1, forward strand.
CGGCGGTTCGGCTCATCTGCGCAAAATGTTCCGCTTCCTCCTGGGAATGGATTTCCGTTTTGGCGCCGTCTATGCCCTGAAAGCGGGCGCTGACCATCGCTTTGCCGATGGCAAACTTGGCGGAAATCGTCCAAAACTCCTCCGGTTCGAAGATTTCGATTTCGTTTTCCCGGTCGCAGATCATTTTTGTGGCCACGGACTGCACGCGTCCGGCGGACAATCCCTTTTTCACCTTTTGCCACAGAAGCGGGCTGATCTTATAGCCCACCAGCCGGTCCAGCACCCGGCGTGCCTGCTGGGCGTTGACCAGGTTTTGGTTGATGCTGCGCGGAGATTTCACCGCAGCCTTTACGGCCTTGGAGGTGACTTCGTTGAATTCGATGCGGCAGGCGCTTTCCGGGTCGATGCCCAACACGTTGGCCAAATGCCATGAGATTGCTTCGCCTTCGCGGTCCGGGTCGGTGGCAAGATAGATCTTGGCGGCGTTTTTTGCGTCCTTGCGGATGCGTGCCAGGATTTCGCCCCGGCCGCGGATGGTGATGTAGCGAGGTTCAAAATTGTTTTCCTCGCTGACGCCAATTTGGGACTTGGGAAGATCCCGCACATGGCCCTGGGACGCTTCTACCTTATACCCTCTGCCCAGAAATTTGCCGATGGTCTTGGCTTTGGCGGGAGATTCTACGATTACCAGCTTGTTTGCAGTCATTGGCTCCTCCAGATTTTCCTGTATTCAAAAAACCGAGCGGTTGTTGTCCTTCATTGGTATGCCCGGTACAATCCGCCGGGTGTCTTTACGATTATGCCGCGAAGAATCAGCATTGTCAAGTGGGAATTTAGTTTCGCGGGAGAAAGTCCGGTAATTCTCTGCAGTTCGTCGAAGGACAGAGTCTCTGAAAGCAGTGGCTCCACCAATGCTTGCTGATCCGGCTCCAGGTCCTGCAAGGCGTTTTTTTCGGGCGCGGGGCGGCTGTCCCGGCAAGCCCAGCGATAGAATTCCAGAATGTCCCAGGCGTTTAACGCGGGATGGGCGCCATCCATCAAAAGGCGATTGGGCATGGCGCTCAAGGGAGAATAAATGCTGCCCGGCACGACAAAAAGCTCCTTCCCCTGGTCTGCGGCGAAATCCACGGTGATCATGGCGCCGGATCCCTTGGCGGCTTCCACCAGCAGCGTTCCCTGGGTCAGTCCGCTGATGATGCGGTTTCGGGGAGGGAAGTTCTGGGGCACGGGAGGCGTTCCCGGCGGGTGTTCCGAAACCAGCGCGCCGCCCTTGTCCAGAATTTGCTGCGCAAGGCGGGCGTTTTCCGGCGGATATGCCACGTCCGGTCCGCAGCCCAGCACGGCAACCGTGCTGCCGTCCGCGGAAAGCGCGCCCTGATGGGCGTGGGTATCAATGCCCCTTGCCAGACCGCTGACGATGGTGACGCCCTGCGCGGCCAGATCCCGGGCGAATTCTTCCGCTGCCCGGCGGCCGTCCGTGGTGGCGCGGCGGCTGCCCACGATGCCGATGGCTTTGTCTGCGTTCAGGCTTTGGGCGTTTCCCCGCAAAAACAGCGTGGGCGGAGGATCCAGAATTTCGTTCAGCATGGCGGGATAATCGCCGTGAATGCGGGCAATGGCGCGGGTATTGGTGCTTTCCAGGCTGGCGAACAGGCGGTAAAACACGCGCTCATCCCGCGCTTTCCGCAGCTTGCGCGCGGCCACCGGCCCAATGGCGTCGATGGCGGAATCATGGATGTTGTCCCATACGTCCCGCGCGTCCTCAAAAATCGTCAACAGCTGATAGAACTTGCGGGGACCGATGCCTTCCACGGAGGACAGCCAAATCCAATATTGCTCCATTGCGGTGTATTCCATGCGCCCATCCCCAATCAGTTCCAGTATTTTGTGTCCAACGCGCGATATTGTATCGCTTCGGAAATATGTTCTTCCTGGACGGTGTCCTCCTGCGCCAGGTCCGCGATGGTGCGCGCAACCTTGCAGACGCGGGTATAGCCCCGGTTGGACAGGCCCATCCGCTCCACGGACAATTCCAGCAGATTGCGGGCGGCGGACGTCATGGGACAGTATTTCTTCAGGGTTCCCGCGCCCAGACGGGCGTTGCAATCCACTTCCGGAGCGTTCCGATAGCGCTGCCGCTGAATGTCTCTGGCGGCCTGCACCCGGGCGCGAATGCTTTGGGATGTTTCCTCCGGGCGATCGTCGCCAAGGCGGCTGGCAGGAACGGATTCCACTTCCACGTGCATGTCGATGCGATCCAGCAAAGGCCCGGATATGCGATTCAGATACCGGCGGATCTCATTGGGCCGGCAGCGGCATTCCTGGGTTCTGCTGCCCAGATGACCGCATGGACAGGGATTCATGGAACAGATCAGCACAAACCGCGCCGGATACGTGGCCTGGGCGCTGGCGCGGGTGAGGCTGACAAAACCGTCTTCCAACGGTTGGCGCAGCGCCTCCAGCACGTCCCGGCGGTATTCGGGCAATTCGTCCAAAAAGAGAACTCC
>JAQXRL010000025.1 GCA_029218505.1 Eubacteriales bacterium
AAGGCTTCCTTGCCGATGCGGTCTGCTTCAAGAGCCTGAACAGAATCCATCTTGTCTGCCCTGAAATGCTTGAACTTGCCAGCCTTTTCCTCATAAGCCTACAGATAGTCATTGTAGTGAATGCTGTGATTCATCCAATCGCAAAAAGCCGCCGACCATTGCAATAGCACGATGATCGGCGGCCTTTTCTTCAAATTTCATACCCACGGCTTCGCATAAAGTTTGACACTTCCACTCCGTTCACCTGCGCGGGATCTACGCCCATCTCCAGACATTTCGCCGCCGCCCAGCCCGCTGCTTCGCCGGTAGCGGACATGTCCCCCATCATTCGGTAAGAGGCATGCGCATAGAAATCGCCGCTCATTACCCGCCCGGCCAGCAACAGATTTTCTACGCCTTGCGGAAGCAGACAACGGTATGGTATATGGTAAGGCCTTGTGCGATAGCCTCTTGCGGTGCCCACCGTATCGCCTGTGTTCAGCTTGTGAATGTCAATATTTGCGCGCACCGTGCACACGGCATCCTCAAACCGCGCTCCCGACAGAATGTCCTCTAACGTGAGACGGTATTTTCCCCGGACGCGACGTCCTTCGCGCAAACCAATGTGTTCGCAGCCATCCACCGCCCAAAGCGCGGAATACCCATCTATTTGGGCCTGTTTGCGCACCGTTTCCAAGCACTCTTTCCGCCCATCCATGGTTGAGCGTGTCAATTTGAACGGATCTTCCGGCCGCACATGATAGGAAAAATTGGCGCTGTACAGCCAGGTTTTCAGCGACGGAAGCCGCATCACCGCTACCTGATCGCTCGAAACGGTGATGCCATGTTCACGCAGCATGTTCGCATAGGCCGTCTTGTCGTCGCCGGTCGAAGTATCGTTATAGTCGCTGGGCAGGCCCACCACCTGCACGCTCATTGAGGCCGGCTGCACCTCTCCGGTGTCTGGTTTCCCTATTTCCCATTCCAAACCAACCATGGCCGCCAGCGCGCCGTTGCCGGTGGCTTCCACAAAAACCTGGCCTGTCGCAAAGAAGTTTCCGCACTCGGTGGCCAATACAACTCCGCGTATGCGGCCTGCATGCACCTCCGCGTGTACGACGCGGGTGTACAGCAGCACCTCAACGCCCGCCTCCTGACACAGCGTGTCGAAATACACCTTGGCTCCTTCTACATCGATCAAAGCGCCGCACAGTTTTTTTCCTTCCGGCGTGACCCGTGCGCCTTGGCGCGGACAGGTCATCCCCTTTGCATTCAGCGCATCGTAGAACTCCCGCACCAATCCACCTTTATTTTCGGCGTCCAGCATCTGCGGAACCAAGCCTTGCGTCATCGTGCCGCCCAGGCACCCCATCGCTTCGCACAACAACACTTTGGCTCCCTGCCGCGCCGCCGTAACCGCAGCGCAAACGCCGGCAACTCCTCCGCCCAGCACGATTACCTGATATTCGCCCAGCGGTCGAGCCTCTATTTTATATTGCTCCATCATGATCCCTTCTTTCTCTTTCCCGGTATTCCCCCGGTGAAAGCCCGGTGAACCCCTTGAAAAACTTGGCAAAGGCCTGCGGCGACAAAAAACCCAGTTGCTCCGCGATCACCCGCACCAAAACATCGCTCTGAAGCATCTGTTTTGCCCTTTCCAACCGCCTTTGATCCACATAATCTTTCATCGTCACGCCTCGCTCGTCCCTGAACACCTGCCGCAGATGGGAGGCACTAATCGAAAACCGTTCCCCCACTTTCTCATAGGACAAGTCCGCGCCTACATTGGCATCGATGTAACTACACACCCGCGCGATCAACTGCCCATTCCGCCCCGCACCGTTCTCTACCATGCGCGCCCATATTCCGCGGCACATGTTTTCCAGCGCTTCGTTCATGGCCTCCAGCGTCGGCAACGCCAGAAATTGCTCGTGATCAAAGGTGTGTTCCGAAGCTGCATATCCCAATGTGTCTATCAACCGCCAGAAGGAACAATACAGCTGAAGATATCCGCTGCGTGCAGCTGCTGCATCGCTGTTTTCCTTGCGATAATACCCGGCAAAGGCCTGCAACGCCTCCTCCATCTCCTTTTCAGAGGCGCGCTTGATCGCCAGCAAAATGCGGTTTTCCAGCGCGACGGGATATCGGAGCGAAAGGGATTGATTCTGCTTTTCAAACAGAGCGATACTGCCATTTCCGCAGATAAGCCGCGCATCCAATGCCTGCATGGCCTGCAAATAGGCAGTATGCAGCGAATGTCCGGACGAAAATCGTGCGCTAACGCCCACAGAACATCCTGCGCCTGCCTCGGACAAAATGCTGCCCATCCTCTCCACCGCATCGTTTTCGCGTGGCAGGCAAATCACCGCCACCGTTTCCCCCGAAGCAAGGGGCAACAAATACAAGGGGCTGGCAAACGCTCCCTCCTGTACCAGCCGGGTGCGTACCTGCGATTCCTCGGACAGCACGGCGTCTGCCAAACACAGGATATACGCGCTATCCTTCCGGGCATACAGTTCCAATCGCTGCAAATCCTCTTCGTTGGCGGTTTCATGGCTATGCAGCATGTTGTCCATCAGCATTCCCCGCCATCCGCTGGTTTGCCATTTCGATACGCTTTGCTCAAGCCGGCGATTTTTGTCCAGCATCTCATCAATATAGCAGGCGATGCGTTCCGTTTCCTTCTCAGGCGCGTCGCTCCCCTCCGGCAAATTCTCTGCC
>JAQXRL010000026.1 GCA_029218505.1 Eubacteriales bacterium
GGAAAACAGGGTTTTGCCCCATGGACTTCAGGGAATGTCCACGCCCGGATAGCGCATGAGCAGCTTTTCCTGGCGATAGCCGGAATGTTCCAACGTGGTGAGCAAACCGGGAATGCGGGCGCGGGCGTCCGCCTGTGCGGCATACAAACCGCATTCGCCGAAATATTCTTCGGCCAGGGAAAGCATGTATGTCGCTACGTTCATGCGCCGCCAACGCTTGGAGGTTTGCAAATATCCAATCACGCCCACCAGAGGCTCCTGCCAAAGCAGGATTTCCCCGGCAAGGCCGGTTGGGGAAACGCTGAGGAAGCGCGCAAATCCATTCAACCGGGATTTTTCCCGAAGCCACGCCTCGCCATCCTGGGTTTGATACAATTGATTAAAGCGTTCAATGAAGTATTTCTGCTCGATGGGATCGGAAAGGTCGTCTTTGACTACCGCGCAGCCGGCCGGCAGGCGAGCGTTTCCTCCCGCGGCGGGCAAGGATTTGCACATGCGCACCAGCCCGTCGTTGTCCTTAAAACCGTATGCTTTGAGCGTTTCCAACAGCGCCGGTTTGTCTGGCGGACAACATGAATAGATGCGGGAAGGTTTGCCCGCTTCCAGGCAAAGCCTTCTGGCGCGTGCCAATGCAGCGCCCAGCAAAGCTTCCTGCGCTCCGTCGCCCTGCAAATCCAGCCGCACACAATATGGCCGGGAGGGAAACAGCACCGGATTTGGTTCGGGAAAGAGAAAGCAGGCGCCCAGGCGTTCGCCCGTGCGCTCTTCCACGGCTTCAAAGGCATTTTCTGCGGAGACGCCCTCCGCGATTTCTCTGGGATGTCGCAAAAGCATTTGTTTTTCCTCTTTGTTTTGTGTTGGGTTGCCGCCGCCGGCAGTCCGGCAGATGACCGGGTTGGAAGCTGCAAATGCAGCCGGCGCGTGCATTTCTGTGCTTATCCGGAAAAAGCACTTTCCAAAGACAATGGTGAAAAGACGGACGGAGCGGCGCGCGGGAAATTCCGGCAAATTCCCCTGGATCGCATCAGGCAAAATCGGGAAAAGCTTCGTCCCCCCATGCAAGCATGTTGAAAATGCCTTTGCCACAGCGGCGTTTTCTCTTCATTTGCCTCAACTGGCCTGGGGAATCGGATGCAACTGCGGCCAAGGCTTTTGCATTTGCTAATGAAGCATGCGTCTGGCGCGATGACCGTTTCGCCTCATCCGGAGAATGGTGGCAAACGCGGTGCGCGGGGAACTTCCGCGCGATGTTGGTTCTTTCCGTTTTGAAAATCGCGCTTCTGCCAATTCACATGGGGCGTTGCAAGCGTTTGCCGCCAAAGCATTGCCGCAACGCCAACGCATGAAGCATCCTTTTCCAATTTGATTATAACCTATTGATTGCCGTTTTGCAAGTGTTTCATTTGCTTTGCCGGCAATTCGGGCTGCTGCATCCTCAGGAGGCGCGCGCTGTCTTGCCGGCGCCGCCAGTTCCGGACAATCCCGCCCACAAGCCTTTGGCACATGCTTGGAAATTGGCCGCATGTTCGCAAAAAGGATAAACGCGAATTGCGGCGGCGAACCGACGGAACATTGTTGGCGATTCGTTCAAGGCTTTTTGAAGCCGGCTTCCATTACGCAGCGTCTGTACACACATGACGCCATTGCGATAAAAAAAGAGAACGAAGCAGCCGTTCTTGACCGGGGCCGGATAGAATCCGACTTGCCCGGCGGCGATGCCCGTTCCATTTACAAGGTACTGCAAAATATGCTGAATGTCAATCCATCTCCGCAGGAAAATTCTGGAAAAATTCAGCAAGAGGGAACCGGTGGAAGAGATGAAAGAACGGATGGATGTCTTATGATGCACTTCATCGCGGAAGGCGAAAAGCACGAATGAGGAGCAGTCAACATGAAACACACGGCGCAGAGGGACTTCTTTAGAGCACTGGTTCTGGGGGGCCGCCCTGTTGCTGACGGTGGATGCGGCAGCCGAACTGGTTGACGCAGGTGTTCAGGAACGATCCATTGAACGGAGCACAAAACATCTCTCCTTGGTTGTCGAAGCCGGAGACAGACTGACGTTCGATTTGGAGGTGGACAACCAGAACGGTGCATCTCAGGACATGGAATTTTCCATGGAGGACATTCCCGAAGGATGGACGGGATCCTTCAGCGCCGGCAGAAAGCAGGT
>JAQXRL010000027.1 GCA_029218505.1 Eubacteriales bacterium
CAGGCCCAAACGAAACCCATTGCCTGACGCTGCAAAGCATTCCGAGAGCTTTCCGTTGATCGCCGGGCAGCCCGGGAACATTCGAACGCCCGTTCGCTCGCAATTGCATCGTGGAAACGGTCCAAAGCACGCCTTCTGTCCGGATTGCGTCCGGCAGCGCCGTAAGATTTTCAACAATCCGGCGCTTCCTTTTCCTGGATGAACGCCTGCAAAGCTGCATTGGCAGCGCCGGGCCTGCATTGCGGAGGCCATTTCCCCGCCTGGCGAACTGCCGGTTTACAAAAGCCCGCGACCTCATGAAGAGCGCCGCGGGCAATGCTTTTGGGGACGCAATGCGCTTCATCCTCCGCGCGCCGGGGACGCTTTGATGACCTGCAATGCCTCTCGCTTTCTATGAGCGCCGGATCTTCTCGCTGTATTCGCTGAGCAAAAACGCCTGGAGTTCCTCGCTTGCGGACTGGGTAACGCCTGCGTAACCCATGGCGCGCTGAACGTCCTGTACTGCCGCCAGCGTTGCTTCGTTCATGAGCCCATAGGCGCCCTCAATGCTGTCCCGATCCAAATAGCCCAACGTCCACAACTGTTTTTGCAAATTCAACACGCCGTCGTTCATGTCGTTGAGGAACAGTTCTCGAAAATTTTGTTCCTCCTTCCACAGGGAAACGCCGTTTTCCGGCGCTGCTTTGGAATAGAGTTGATATTGCAGGTTGATGCTGGCATCCGTCGTCTTTGAAAGCCCCATGGCCTTGCGGAAGTTCCCAACGGCCTCCCCCGTCTCATCATCGTACACGCCATCGGGCGTTCCCTCAAAATACCCCAGCTGTTGCAATCGCGTTTCCAGCGCCAGCACATCCTGGCCCTGGTTGCCCATCGACAACGCCCGGTACAGCATTGCGATTTCGCCGGATTGCCCGGACGAATCCTGTTTCGTCAATGTGTTTGGATCCACCGTCACCTTGGGCGTAATCTCCTCGTCATAGCGCGGCGCAAAATCCGAAAACAGAATCGCCTGCATTTCCGCCGATGCCGCGCCAGTTTCCGTCATGCCCAGCTTTCCCCGAAACATGTTCACCACGCGAATGGTAATGCGCTCGTATTTTCCATTGGGCGTGCCGCTGGCGTATCCCAAATCCACCAGGCGCTGCTGCAAGGAGCGCACCGCAAGCCCGTTGTCTCCCTCTTGCAAATTCACATATCCCGCCGTTTCCGGAATGGTTTCCAATTCCCGCTGCGTTGGCGCGGCATCGGATGCGATCACCTGTTGCAATTCCAGGTTGGCTGCGCCCGTCTGCTCCAATCCCAACGCTGCCTGGAACTTCCGCACGGCCTCAGCCGTGGTCTCGTCGAAGTTTCCGGATACCGGCGTGGTAAGATACCCCAATTGAATCAACCGCGTCTGCAAACGGATGACCATGCTGCCCATGGACCCGACGGATATTGTATATATATCCATCATATTGTCCCCGTCCGCCAGCTTGTAGCGACGGGCGCCATCCGAATACAATTCCTTTTGCATGGCCACGGTAGCCACGTCGTTGGCTTCGAAATCGTATGCCTGATAAAACAAGCTGACGGCATATGCCGTTTCTTCGTCGTACGTGCCGGTAATCTCCATCATGGGATAACCAAGTTCCTGCAACCTCTCTTGCAAGGAACGCACGCCGCCGCCAGCGTCTCCGCGCTGCAACGTGGTATAGCGGGAAGCGACCGCTTCGTTGTATGCGTCGCTGCCGTATACGGGCGCCCCCGCGGCATACAACTTGTTCTGCATGGCCGGCGTGGCCACGCCCGTTTGCATCACGCCATACGTCACTTCAAACAGCCGAACCGCCGTCTCTGTGGCAGAATCAAAAATCCCCGTAATTTCCCCTGTATAATAATTCAATTGTTTTAGTCGCGTTTGCAGTTTGGCAACTTCTTCGCCTGTATCGCCGCTTTCCAGCCGGTTGTACACGCCATCCGTCTCTTCATCGTCCTCCGCAGCCACCACATCCAAAAAGGACGCGTCGTTTAACTGCACGTCTCCATTTGCAGAAATGCTGAGGGGCACGTCCGTCGCCGGAGCGTCCGAAGGCCGCGGCGTCGACGTGGCATAAGGAACATTGATGCTGACGCCATAGTTTACCGCCGTCTCCGTGGGCTGAATTTCCACGGCCGTGCAACCGCTGAGCACAGCGCACACAACCAACGCCAACGCGGCTTCCCGCATTCGGCTTCCATGGGAACAGCGTTTCATGACGCGTTTTTTGCGCCGCAACATCCTTTTTTCCAATTTTGTCATTCTCTCTCCACGCCGTTTCGCAAGCCGGCGTCATAATTTCTCCCTTATATTTTAAGACATTCACGTTATAATTGCAATACGCTAAATATTTTTTTCATATTTCAGCTTTCGCCATCATACACGGCGTAAATCCGCACGTCTCCCTGGGAAAACACCAGGGGAAAGTTTTCCCGAAAATATGCTTCGTTCAAAAAGTACGCGCTGCGTTCATAACTGGAAATATAAATATATTCTATGCCATATTCTTCCAGCAAATGCATGTTTTCCGCCGGATTTTCATAGATCGCCCGCTGATCCTCTTGCTGCTTTCTGTAATCCAGTCCATGGTAATACAGATAGCTCCCCGTTCCGCACAAAATATGGCGTCCGGCCAAGGTGCATACGGGATTGTTATGCTGCTCTCCGGTGAGAACCAGCGCATCCGGCTGCGTATATGCCTCCAGGAATTCCGCAGCGGCCACCTCGTCCCGGTGAAACAGCATGTATTCGCTCACGGCTTCCCTGCCCAAGGACATCGCTCCGGATACAGTGGACGCCGCCAAAAACACCGATGCCAGCAACGCGCGTCCGGGCACACCCTTCATGCGATTCCACAAAATTACGCAATAGCGCCCCACCAAAGGCAGCATGGCCAGAAACGCCACCAGGAACAGCTTGTTGTTGTCATATTTGTTGGGCTGGAAAACAACGCATTCTGACACCAGATAGATGGCCAACGCCCCCCAGGCAAAACTTCTTCCATGCTTCCCGGAAGACAACGCGGCGGGCAGCAGCATCAGATACACCAGCCCCACATTTTTTATCCAAAACCAGAAATATTCGTCGATCAAACCGTATCCCGTGTTATTGACCCAATTGAACCAAATTTGCACGGAACCGCCGTTCACCGTCTGCGGAAACGTCCATTGCATCAACTGCGGCAGGGCAATCGCCACCGCCAAAACGCCATACCACAAAAAGTTCACCAGCGTTTTCCGCCAAGGGCCGCGCCTGTCTGCCAAGATTTCCCGCGCCATTACGCCCGCGCTGAGCAAGCCAAGCGCAAGGAAGGAATGGGTATGCACCAGCGGCATCGCGCCCGCCCATACGCCCAGGCAGGCAAACATCTGCGTGTTTCGTTCCCGTACCGCCCGGCTCAGCAGAAACAGCGCAGGCAGCAGCATCATCCATCCGGCCAACAGCGTGCGTTGCGGAATCAGCATGTCGCAAACGATGTTTACCCAGCGCAGATTGTAGTCCGGCATGTTTGCGGGCGCCTGATAGTATCCCTCAAACGCGTTGATCAGCGCGCTGGGATCCCGCCCCACGCCGTCCAAAACATACAGAAACCCCAACCCGCCATTGCAGAAGAACAGCACAAAAGACAGCGCCACCGCCGCCTTTCCGGGCGCCATTTCCCACGCGAACAGCACAAAGCCCAGGTATACCAGCCCCATCATCAGCGTGCCCGTAATGACAAACGCCTCGCGCAAGCCCGTGCCCAGCAGCAACATGGAAGTAGCCATGGTGTCTGCCAAAAAGGGATAGCCCAGTTTCGCGCCGTACAAAATGGTATAGTCCGGCGGGAAAGTTGCGTTTCGCATGCCCGTGGCAATGCCCAGGTGCAGGCATAAATCCCCATACGTAGACTGACCCACATACAGCGCGCCGTCCACTTCTCGAATGACATGGGTAAATTGCAAATATCCGGACAGCAACAGCGCAGGAATCAAAAGCGCCGCCAGCCATCCCGGCGGGACATTGCCAAAAAACCCCACGGACGCCGCGGGCTTTCGCCTTCCCAAAAACATTCCCGCCGCCGCGCACAATGCGCCCAGCACCAGCCCCAAGAATTGGGCCGGAATGGTAAAATCCAGAAAAAAGGCAAACAACGCCGGAAACCACATCATCATCGCAAGCCCCAGGCAAAGCCCGAGCCATATTCGAATCAATCCGCAGCGCTGTCGAAACAGGCCCTCCGCAGCCGCTACGCCGCACAAAAGAAACCCCAGAAGCAGCAAAACTCCGCCCATGTACGCCTCCGTTATTCCAAAAATTCAATCGTTACGCTTCTTCTTATTATCATACCAGTTCTTTTCCAGAAAAACACGCAGAAAATCGGCACATCTTCATGACAAAATCCGTTCAGTTGGACAAAGCCCTTTCCCTGATAACACTTTTGTGCTATAATACGCTATATTGACCGTCCACCCGGAATCCGAAAACGGATTCCCCATCATATTTCTTGGGGGAAATAGGCATGACGCAACATACGCGACTCATCCTGGCATCCGGTTCGCCCCGGCGCAGGGAGCTGCTTTCCCGCATGGGATATTCCTTCGAAACCTGCTCGCCCAATGTGGATGAACACGCGGAAGGACGGGCAGACGAAATCGTGGCAATGCTGGCGCAGCGAAAAGCACGCTCCGCCGCCCTGCTTTATGAAAACGGCATCGTGATCGCTTCCGATACGCTGGTCTCCCTGGACGGATGTCCGCTGGGGAAGCCCGTGGACGCACAAGACGCCCGGCGCATGCTGAAGCAGCTGTCCGGCAGAGAACATGAGGTTTTTACCGGCGTCTGCCTGTTGAACGCCGCCACGGGCGCGGAACTTCAGCGAACCGTGCGCACCGGCGTATTGTTTCGCCGCCTTTCATCCCAGGAAATCAACGATTATGTGGATAGCGGCGACCCCATGGACAAGGCGGGCGCGTATGGCATCCAGGGCGCGGCAGGCGCGTTTGTGGAACGCCTGGACGGGTCTTATGAAAACGTGATGGGCTTTCCCGTGGACGACGTTCGGGAAATGCTGGAACAAATGATGGATTAAAAAAACCGGAGGGACATATGGGCGTGTTTTCTTCCGGCGGGGTCGGGTTGGATCTCGGTTCCGCCAACGTTACAATTTGCCTGGAAAACGAAGGGATCGTGCTGCGGGAACCCAGTTATGTGCTAACCCTTCGGGATGATAGAAACGAAGTGCTGGCGGTCGGCAGAGACGCGCGTCAGATGCTGGGGCGCACGCCCAAGGACGTGGCGCTTCTGTCGCCCGTCGCCGACGGCGCAGTGGCCGACGTGGAATTGTCTACGCTGCTCATGACCACGCTTTCCGAAAAAGCGCTTGGACGGCGCCGGCCCCTTGAACGCAACCGGCTGGTCGTTTCCGCGTCTTTGGGCGCGACGCGCGTAGAGCAAAACGCGTTAAGCGCCGCCGTACATGCCGCAGGCGCAAAGCGCGCTTACACATTGCGGTCCGCAGTCGCGGCGGCGACAGGCGCAGGCATCCCCTTCGCGGAGCCGAAGGGCGTTATGGTCGTGCTCATCGGCGGTTCCACCACGGAGGTTGCCGTGCTTTCCATGAACGGCATTGCCGCCGCCAGAACCGTGCGCACAGGCAGTTTGGCGTTCGATGAAGCCATTATCCGCCATATCCGCCGGGAAAAGGGGCTCATTATTGGCCAGCGCACCGCCGAGGACCTGAAAATCGATCTTGGCAGCGCCAAGGACATCGGGTTTGTGGAAAACGAAGAGGTTTCCCTGCGGGGACGGGACGCCCGCAGCGGAAAACCCGCCACGGTTTCCGTCACGGCACGGGATATTCACAACGCCATCATGCCCTGCGTGGATATGATGGTGGAAAACATTCGGGAGGCCTTTGAAAACACGCCCGAAGAACTTGCCAGCGATATTTTGGAACGCGGAATCTACCTTTCCGGCGGCGGCGCGCTGCTGGATGGACTGAACAAAAAACTGGGCGATACGCTGGGCATTGCCGTTACCGTAAGCGCTACGCCGCAGGATGACGTTGCCAGAGGTCTGTGCATGACCGCGTCGGACGACCGGCTGGCGCAAAATCTGATGCAGACCGGCTGCATGAACGAGGTATAGCATGGCAAAAAAGGTTGCGGCCGCAAAGGCCCCCAAAGAACAAAAAAAGAAGGGCTACGCCTCCTCCAGTCGCGCCCGGGATCGGAAGCAACGCGCAATCCGCATACGCCGCATTGCCTTTACCGTGCTGGTGCTGGGCATCGTGGCGGCCACGGTGCTGTTGCTGCTGCCCGGAAGCGGTTCCCAGATTTCCATCGCGGAAAACGCCATTGGTTCCTTTTTGACGCCGGTACAAAACGCAATTACCAGCGCAACCCGCAGCGTCGGCAGGTTTTTCACCAATTGGCGCAATTATAACACCCTGGAAAAGGAATACAACCAACTTTCCCGAGATTACGAGCAATTGCGTCTGGAATACGAAAGCATGGCGGAAGTTGAACTTCAAAACGAACGGCTGACGCAGCTGTTGGGCGCTCAGGACACCTACGAAGCCCTGGATCCCGTCTACGCCAAGGTCATTGCCTGGGATGCCGGCGAATGGTTCGAAACGTTTTCCATCAACAAAGGTTCCATCAACGGCATCAGCACCGGCATGGCCGTTGTTTGCGGCGACGGCTTAATCGGCAAAGTCTATGACGTCGGCCTGAACTACGCAAAGGTAATCTCCGTCATCGACGCCCGTTCCTCCGTGGCGGTGCTGGTTCAGCGCACCCGGGACAACGGCGTAATGCGCGGACAGGTAACGAGTACATCCACCGATTCCAACTGTTATCTGTACCGGCTGCCCAACGTAAACAACATCATGCCCGGCGACAAGATCGTCACTTCCGGCACGGACAGTCAATATGTCAAAGGCCTGACCGTGGGTACCATTGTCTCCGTCAGCGTGGATGAAAGCGTGGACGGCAGCTATGCCGTGGTTGCCCCGGCAGTGGATTTCCGGCACATTGAAGAGGTGCTGGTGCTGCGTCAGGTTGTGGAAAAGGACGACGGCACGCTCCAGGCATTGCCCACGGAGACGCCAAAGCCCTCTGCCACCATTGATCCCAACGCCGTTCCCACGCCTTCGCCGACGCCTACGCTGGATCCCAACATCTATTATTATCCATCCAGAGATCCTGCCGGCGTTTCCGGAAACATCATCGAAAACCTGCCCGAGGACGATTGGGCGGGCAATTAACGGGAGGCTTCTCTTGCGCAGACAAATTGTTCCCTGGATCATGGTCTTTTGTGCGGCCATGTTGGACACCACTGTGATTCCCATGGCGGTAAACAGCCCGTATGTCATCCCGCTTACGAGCTTGTGCGTCATGTGCATTGCGCTTTTGATGGGGCAGATGCACGGCATGCTTTTCGGCCTGTTCGGCGGACTGCTGTTGGACGTTACGGCAGGCACGCTGGGCGTGCATCTTCTTCCGCTGATCGCCATCGGCTATCTGTTGGGGCTGATCCTCTACGAACCAGATCCACGCCGCTTGCGGGAAATTTCCAGGCGACAGCTGCTGATGCGCAGGATGTCCTACTCCACGGCGCTCTCTCTGGCCGCAGAGACCGTCATTTGCTTTTATCAATATTTCAATACAGCGCGATTCGAATGGATTTATGCGCAAAACTGCCTGATTCGCGCCCTGCTGTATGGAGCAGGCACCGTGCTGTTGCTCCCGATTGCAGGCAGATTCATCTTCGGCAAGCATAAATCGCAAAACGCCAAACCGCGCGCCCGGGAGGTGAAATCCTTTTGAAACCCTATCTTACCCGTGTTTTGATTCTGGGGTTGGTGCTGGTAATCGTTTTTGCCGCAATCGGCTTTCGGCTGAATTACATGATGAATGATACCACAGCCTCGTATGCCGCCCGCGCGGAAAGCCGTTCCACCAAAACCCTCACGCTGTACGGCAAGCGCGGAACCATTTACGACGCGGACATGATCCCCGTGGCATATGATCGCGTATGTTACAATGTGACCTTCTACAGGGATCCCTCCAAGGCTTCCGAAAAATACCGCGCGGCATATACGCAGGTATTGATCGAAACCATTCGGCTCATTGAAGCAAACGGCAAAACCACCGTAAACGATTTATGGCTGAAAAAGGATGAGGCAGGGGTATGGCGCTTCCATACCGGCTCTACCAGCGAAACAGTCGAAGCCAAACGCCTTTCCCAGTGGACGGGCAACTTCAGCCTGACTTCCGTAAAGGAAGAGGATTACTGGAAGACGCTTTGCGCAAAATACGTCATTCCGGCGGATCTGGATGAAGAAATGACGGTCAAGGTTCTGGCCTTGTGGCAAGAATCCCGCATGAACGCCTACAACTCCACGCCCTGCGTGATCGCCTACGATGTGGGATACGAAACCATGTGCGAAATCGAAGCGCGCATGATGGAATTGGACGGCATCGACGTAGAAGAGAGCTATACAAGGGTATATCCTCAAGGCACAACCGCCGCCCATATCATCGGATATACGGGAAAGATTCCCTCCGCATCCTTGGACACCTACGCTGCCCAGGGATACCCGAACGACGCTCAGGTGGGCGTCGCCGGCATTGAAAGCTACATGGAGGAACAGCTTTCCCCTTACATCCAATACCGCCAAGGAAGCCGCGCCGTGGAACGCGATACCCGCGGCAAGGTCATTCGTGATATTGCATATTCCGCGCCCAACGACGGCAACTCCGTCGTGCTTACCATGAATACGGATTTGCAAAACTTCATGCGGGAGGCCTTGCAGGATAATATCGACACAATTTATCAACTGCAATTGGAGGCCATGGCGAGAGAACGCTGGCAGCGCAACAATGCGGAAGTCCTCGCCCGATATGAGGAACAGGGCCGGGAAATTGATCTCGCCTCCACAGGCAGTATGATCGCCATGGATCCCAATTCCGGACGCGTGTTGGGCATGGTGTCCCTGCCGGACTTTGATCTTACCAAGTTCCAAGGCGGAACGATTGACAGTGCGTATTGGAGCGAACTGGCCGGCAACGACACTACCAC
>JAQXRL010000028.1 GCA_029218505.1 Eubacteriales bacterium
TGCTGGTGTCGCTGCTGGCCTCGGCCTCCAGCAGCCGCTTTACCATGGCCATGTTTTCCATCCTTACCATGAGCGTTGCCGCCGGCCCGGTGGTCGTGATCGTGTTGCATCATCGCGTGCAGCGAACCGCTACGTTTTTGGCCGGTCTGCTCATTGCCGTCACGAATTTCCTGACGACGCTTTCCATCGGGCTGATCAACTCCACGGACATTCGCACTGTGCTCTCCTACGCCACATGGGCGGCAGGCGGCGGACTGCTCAGCGCAGTGCTTTGCATCGGCTTGCAGCCGCTGCTGGAATGGATGTTTAACCTGGTCAGTTCCGCCAAGCTGTTGGAGCTTTCCAATCCCAATCATCCCCTGCTTCGGCGCATGTTGCTGGAAGCTCCCGGCACATATCACCATTCCATCATCGTGGCAAACCTGGCGGAAGCGGCGGCGGACGCCGTGGGCGCAAACGGATTGCTGGCGCGCGTCGGCGCCTATTACCATGACGTCGGCAAGTTAAAGCGTCCGATTTACTTCAAGGAAAACCAAATGGGCGACAATCCACACATGCGCACCGACCCCAGGGTTTCCACGGCAATCCTCACCGCCCACACCCGGGATGGCGTGCAAATGGCGCAAAAGGCGCGCATCCCCGAACCCGTCATTGACATCATTCGGGAGCATCACGGCGATACTCCGGTGATTTACTTTTACGACAAGGCCCTGAAGCAATACGGCGAGGACATCGATATTTCCGCGTTCCGATATGACGGACCACGCCCCAGAACCAAGGAATCCGCGATTGTCATGCTCGCGGACACGGTGGAGGCCGCGGCGCGCGCCATGTCCAATCCCGATCCGGACGCCATGGATCAATTGATTCGCAAGTTGGTTCGCGGCAAAATGGCGGATGGACAATTGGATCAAAGCGAACTTACGTTCAACGATCTGGATCGCATTTGCTCTGCCTTCTTCACGGTGCTTGGCGGCGTATTCCATGAACGCATTGAGTATCCGGACGTGGAAATTCCCCCCAGAACGGAACATCACGGGGAGGCAGAAACGTCAACCCCCGCATCGGAAAATTCGGAATCGTCCGCGGAGGAAACGCCCGATGCCAATTGAACTGACATGGAATGTAGAAGAACGCATAGATGGTTTGGAATCGTTCTTATCTCGGGTTGCGGACGCATGCTTCGCCCAGGAAGGCATCGCTCCATGCTGGTTCGCCGTGGAAATCGTAGATGGCCCTGCCATTCAGGAAATCAACCGGACGTGCCGCGGCGTGGACGCCGAAACGGACGTGCTTTCCTTCCCCACCGTGCGGTATCCCGCAGGCACCACGGCCCGCGAAAATCCCAAACGGCTGCGCATGGAATATGATCCGTCCGTTTCCCATGTGAACCTGGGCGATTGCATCCTGAACCTGGGCCGGGCGCGCCAGCAGGCGTTGGAATACGGCCATTCCCTGACGCGGGAACTGGGATATCTCACCGCCCATTCCGCGTTTCATCTGATGGGCTACGATCACATGAACGAAGCCGACAAGCGCAAGATGCGCGAAATGGAAAAGCGCGTCATGCGAACCCTGGAACTGTATCGGGAGGAGCGTCATGACGGATCAGCAATTGTATGAACTTGCCTGCCAGGCAATGGAACGGGCGTATGCGCCTTATTCCGGTTATCGGGTTGGCGCCTGCCTGTTGTCCCGGGACGGACAAACCTTTCAGGGGTGCAACATTGAAAACGCGTCCTTTGGGGCGACGCTGTGCGCTGAGCGCGCCGCCGTTTGCCATGCGGTAAGCCTTGGCGTGCGGGATTTTTCCGCAATCGCCATTGTCGGTTCCGCGTCGATGGCCTGGCCATGCGGCATCTGCCGCCAGGTGCTGCGGGAATTCGGCGCCGATCTTCGCGTTCTGATCGGTCACGCAGGCCATGGCTTTCAAGTTACCACGCTGAAGGATCTGTTGCCCAATTCCTTTGGCCCCGAAAGCATGTAAAACACAAGAACAATGGAGGCAATATTTTGGAGAAGAAAACGTTTCGTTCCGGATTTGTGGCCATTTTGGGCCGGCCCAACGTGGGCAAATCCAGCATTATGAATCGGTTCGTGGGAGAAAAAGTTGCAATCGTGTCCAATCATCCCCAGACCACCCGTTCCAAGCTGATGGGCGTGGCCACCCGGGAGGACTGGCAAATCGTGTTTGTGGATACTCCCGGATTGCACAAGCCGCGCACAAAGCTGGGCGAATATATGATGAAATCTGCGGAAGAGGCCAAGGACGGCGTTGACGCCGTGCTGGCTGTGGTAGACGCGCAGCATATCGGAGAGGGCGACAAATCGGTACTGGCAGAATTGTCCCAAATGCGCTGTCCCAAGTTCCTTGCCGTAAATAAAATCGACCTCACTCCCCCTGAAAAGCTCATGCCGCAGCTGGCGATGCTGAACAATTGCGGCTTTGACCGCATTGTGCCTGTTTCCGCAAAGCGCGGCGACGGATTGGATACGCTGCTGGGATTGATGGTGGAAGCGTTGCCGGAAGGCCCCAAGTATTTCCCGGACGACATGATTACCGATCAGCCGGAACGCGTGCTGTGTGCAGAGATCATTCGTGAAAAGGCCCTGTGGAATTTGCGGGACGAAATTCCTCATGGCATCGGCGTGGAAATGCTTTCCATTCAAAAAGTCAGCCCCACGCTCA
>JAQXRL010000029.1 GCA_029218505.1 Eubacteriales bacterium
CCGAAGCAGTGGAACATGGGAACCTGAATCATCATTTCATCATATGTGGACAGGTTCATGCAATCGCCGATGTCCTTGCCGTTGTTGACCACGTTGTAATGGGTGAGCATTACGCCCTTGGGAAAGCCTGTGGTGCCGGAAGTATATTGCATGTTGCATACGTCGTCCTTGCTAATGCTGCGCATGCGCAAATAGACCTCGCTCATGGGCACCTCGTCGGCCAGCTTCAGCACGCCGTCCCAGGTAAAGCAGCCCGGCTGGTCGGACGTGCAATTGATCACGTTGCGCAGGCAGGGCAGACGCTTGCTGAACAGTTCGCCTGGCGCGATGCTTTTCAGTTCCGGGCATATTTCGTTCATGATTTCCACATAGTTGGAATCCTTAAACCCGTCGATCATGACCAGGGTATGGGTGTCGCTTTGCCGCAGAAGGTATTCCGCTTCGTGCACCTTGTAGGCCGTGTTTACCGTTACCAGCACGGCGCCGATGCGCACCGTGGCCCAGAAGGTGATGTACCATTGGGGAACGTTGGTGGCCCAGATGGCCACATGGTCGCCCTTCTTTACGCCGATGGCGATGAGCGCCCGGGCAAAGCGATCCACGTCGTCCCGGAATTGAGGATAAGTGCGGGTGTAATCCAGGGTGGTGTATCGGAAGGCGTATTGGTTGGGGAATTCCTTGCAAATGCGATCCAACACTTCCGGGAAGGTGAGGTCGATCAGCGTATGGGCGCGCCAGGGGAATTTCCCGGTGCCGCGGTCGTCGGTTTGAAGGCAGTGTTCATTGGAATAGGTTTGCATGAAATGGGCAAAATGGGGGAACACAATGCCCGGATCCGTCAGGTTGGGCATCCAGCGCTTGACCCATTCCAGGGAAATGAAGCCTTCGTAGCCCATGTCGTTCAGGCAATCCAGCATGCGATAGACGGGCAAGTCGCCTTCGCCCATCATTTTGTATACGATTTGACCGCCTTCAACGACGCTGTCCTTGGCGTGCACATGGCGAATATAGCCGCCAAGATTGCGCACCGTGGTTTCCGGTTCTTCGTGGAAAATGCGGTAGGGATGGTGAATATCCCACAATGCCGCAATTTCTTCCCGGCCAACGCGGTCCAGAACCTTGCGCAGGCGCGCGGTGTCCGCATAAACGCCGTTGGTTTCGCAAAGCAGCGTGACGCCGGTTCCCTTGGCTTTGTCTGCCAGCTGCTTCAGCGCTTCCACAACCTCGTCGTCGTTTACGTCGATTTCGGGCGCAACGTTCAGATCCGCCAAAATGCGGATGTATGGCGTGCCCAGCTGTTGCGCCAATACAATGTATTCGGAAATTTCCGTGAACGCAGCCTCGCGCTCTTCCTGGGAACGAATGGAGCAGTTGGAAGACAGGCAGGGAATAGACAATCGCAGGTCGGATAGCTTCTGAATGGTGGCGTTCAGTCTGCGCGGCGTAAAGGGCGCGGCCGTAACGGCATAAATGTTGCGGCCCAAGCCACGAATTTCAATGCCGTCAAACTGAAAATCTTTGGCCATGGTGTAGATATCCACCCAATCAAATTCCGGACATCCCAGCGTTGAAAATGCGATTTTCATGGTTTTTCCCTCCCGACTGTAAGTTTAACAGATATTATAACATCATCTTTGGCAAAATTACAACGAGGCATAGGTTAAGAATCGATGGCTTGTATCTGAGAACACTCTGTGGTATAATTTTCTCAGACAGGTGCAGGAGGTTTGTATGCAGAAAATTCGAACCACGGTCAAGATTGCCGGAAAAGAATATACGATCGCCAGCTACGACGGAGAGGAATACGTGCAGCGGGTGGCCACATATGTCAACCGAAAAATGAACGATCTGTCTTTGGCCACGCGGCTGCCGGTGGGACAGTTGGCGGTGCTGACGGCAGTGAGCGCCGTGGACGATATGATGAAGGCCCGGGACGAGGTGGGCCGGCTGCGCGCGGAACTGGATGAAACGCGGCAGGAATTGGAGAACCTGAAGAAGGTCCGGGAGCCATGAAGCCGGAATTGCTTGCGCCCGCCGGGAATTGGGATGCCATGGTTGCCGCGGTGCAAAACGGGGCGGATGCGGTGTATCTTGGGGCGGGCGATTTCAACGCCCGGCGCGGCGCGGGAAATTTTGATGCGGACAGCCTGACCAGGGCGGTTCGCTATTGTCATGCCCGTTCCGTTCGCGTGCATGTGACGCTGAACACCCTGGTCTTTCCAAACGAATTGGACGCCTTTGCGCAGACGGTTCGTCAGGTATATGAAGCCGGCGCGGACGCAGCCATTGTGCAGGATTTCGGCGCCGCCAGAATGATCCGGAGCCTCGCTCCGGAGATGGAGATCCATGCCAGCACGCAAATGGCGGTGCACAACCGGCAGGGCGTTTGCTTTTTGGCCCAAAACGGCTTTCAACGGGCGGTGCTCGCCCGGGAAATGACCTTTGAGGAAATCGCGCATTGCCAGGGAACAGGCGTGGCGTTGGAGGCGTTTGTGCATGGCGCGCTTTGCGTTGCCTGTTCGGGTCAGTGCCTGTTTTCCAGCCTGGTGGGCGGACGCAGCGGCAATCGCGGCATGTGCGCCCAGCCTTGCCGGTTGGAATACGAACTGCTGGGGAAAAAGGGGCATTTGCTTTCGACGAAGGACTTGATGGGTCTGGAAAATCTGGACGCATTGGCAAAGGCGGGCGTTTCCAGCCTGAAGATCGAGGGCCGGCTCAAGCGTCCGGAATACGTGGCGGTGACCACCCGCATTTATCGAAAAGCGCTGGATGAGGGCGTGTCCTCCCTGAAAGATGCGGTGGAAGAACTGCGGCAAATGTTTCATCGGGGCGGCTTCACCTGCGGTTACGGCAAAAACATGGCGGAGGCGGACTTGATGTATCCACAGCGCGCCAACAACATGGGCGTGCAGGTGGGCAAATGCGTTCGGGACGGCGTCATCCGGTTGGAACGGGATGTGTTGGAACAGGATTCCATGGCGCTGCGGCGCCTGAACGAAGACATTCCCGTGAAGCTTCAGGGCGAACAAGGCGGACAGGTATCCTGCCGGGAGGCGCGCAGGGGAGACGTGTTGTTTCGCACGGTGTCGGAGGCGCAGATGCGCGCCGCTCGGGAAAGCTATGCCGGGGAAGCCAAGACCGTGGAAATCGACGGCCGGTTGCGGCTGCGGGCGGGCTTGCCGGCGGAACTGTATCTGACGGATGGGACGCGGGAAATCCGCGTTTTGGGAGACATGGTGCAGATTGCGCAAAAACAGCCGGCGGACGCGAACCGGCTGGCGGCGCAGGTGCGCAAGACCGGCGGAACGCCGTACATATGGAGAAAACTGGAATTGGAAATTGACGGGAACGCATTTTTGCCGGCATCGGCGTTGAACGCCCTTCGCCGGGAAGGCTTGCGCCGTTTGGAGGATGCGAGATGCCGTCTTTCCCGGTCAGCGGGAAGCGTGCCCGGCGTGTTTGCGCCCGGCATGGCATATCCGGCGCGCCCACAGATCATCGCGCAGGCGTCGGACGCGGAGGCTTTGCGAAAAGCGCGGGCGGCGGGCGCGGATGCGATTGTCTTTGCGCCCATGGACGTGCGCGCGGACGCGTTGGAGAAGGCGGCGCGCACGTTGGAAGGCGAAATGTTTTTTCTGGCGCCGCCGCCGGTGCTTCCGGAAGCGGCGCTGAAGGCCTTGCAGGAATGGGCACTGTGCCACAAAGACGCGATAGAAGGCGTATATGCCACAAACATTGCCCATTTGGGAATGGCGTGGCCGGGAGAACTGCGGGGCGGCTTCATGTTGAATTGTACAAACGGGCAGACGTGGGCGTTTCTTCGGGAGCACGGCGTGGTGCGGTATACGCCCTCTTTGGAACTCACAGCCGCCCAGATTCGCGGCCTGCCCGGTGAAAGAGAACTCGTCGTGTATGGAAGAATGCCGCTGATGTGGTTGAGACATTGCCCGCTGCGCGCCGCCATGAATCTGCCGGGAACACATCGGGCATGCAGGCGATGCGATGCCTGCCCGGCGGACGAGCGTCTGGACGCGCAATCCATGCGCGACCGCAAACGTGCGTCCTTTCCCCTGCGAAGACTTGCGACGGAGGAAGGTTGCATCGCGCTGTTGCAAAATTGCGATACGCTGATGCTCCTTCGAAAAACAGGAAAGCTGCCGGATGCGTTTGCCTGGCGTCTGCTGTTGGAAGGGGAGGACGACGTTTCCGGCGTTGTGTCCGCCCATGTGCTTGCCGCGCAGGGAAACGCGCCGCAGGACGCGCCTGTTTTGCAGACGGGAAACGTTGGACGGCAGACGACGACGGGACATTATTTTCGAGGAGTGGAATAAATGCGGGAGAAAAACCTGCGCGTGCTGGAATTTCCGAAAATTCGGGAAATGCTGGCGGAATACGCGGTGACAGATACAGGCAAGGAGAAAGCGCGGGCGCTCATGCCTTCCGGGGAAGCCGAAACGGTGCGCCGGTGGCAGGCGCAAACGGAAGAAGCCATGACGGTGTTCGCCTATGCGGGTGCAAATCCCATGGCGTATTTTACGGACGTTCGTCCATACCTTCGCCTGGCGGAAATCGGTTCCACGCTGTCGCCCAAGGCGCTGTTGGACGTGGCGGAAACTTACAAAGCCTCTCGAATCGTGCGTGCGGCGCTGGTGACAGAACGGGAGGATACGCCGTATTTGACGGAGCTTGGCTCCAGACTCACCACAAACCGAAATTTGGAGGAGGAAATCTTCAACGCGATTCTCTCCGAGGAAGAAATCGCGGATCGGGCCAGCGCGGAGCTTTACGAAATCCGGCGGCATATTCGTCTGGTAAACGAACGGGTGCGGGACAAACTGAACGCCATCGTGCGGTCTTCCGAAACGCAAAAGTATTTGCAGGACGCCATCGTCACCATGCGCAACGGCCGGTATGTGGTGCCGGTAAAGGCGGAATGCCGTCAGTCCGTTCCGGGAATCGTGCATGACCAGTCTGCGACGGGTTCCACGCTGTTTATCGAACCCATGGCGCTGGTGGAGGCGGGCAACGAACTGAAGCAGTGGTCGTTGAAGGAACGCCAGGAGATCGACCGAATTTTGGCGGAGTTTACGGCCCGGGTTGCGCCGGACGCGCCCATGCTGCGCGTAAATTTGGATATTTTGGGCGAGGCGGACTTGATCTTTGCGAAAGCGGCGCTGGCGAGGGCCATGCATGCCGCTCCGCCCAAAATCAATGAGCGCGGTTCCGTAAATCTCATTCGCGCCAGGCACCCGCTGATTGACCCGGACAAAGTGGTTCCTTCCGATTTGTGGCTGGGAGAGGATTTCACCACGCTGATTGTCACCGGGCCGAACACCGGCGGCAAGACGGTGACGTTAAAGACCGTGGGCCTGCTGGCGCTGATGGCGCAGGCGGGATTGCAAATTCCTGCCGCGTTCGGTTCGGAATTGGCGATCTTCGACGAGGTGTTTGCGGACATTGGCGACGAACAATCCATTGAGCAATCCTTGTCCACCTTTTCCAGCCATATGACCAACATCGTGGCCATTCTGGCGGGCGTAACGGAAAATTCCCTGGCGTTGTTCGATGAATTGGGCGCAGGCACCGACCCCACCGAGGGCGCGGCGCTGGCCATGTCCATTCTGGAACATTTGCTGGAGCGCAAGGTGCGCACCATGGCGACCACGCATTACAGCGAATTGAAGATGTTCGCCCTGAGCACGCCCGGCGTGGAAAACGCGTCCGTGGAGTTTAACGTCGAGACGCTGCGGCCCACCTATCGCCTGTCCATCGGCGTGCCGGGCAAATCCAATGCCTTTGAGATTTCCCGCAAGCTGGGCCTGCCGGAGTTCCTGATTGAAAACGCGGGCAAGCGCCTGAGCCAGGACGAGGTGCGCTTTGAGGACGTCATTGCCAACGCGGAGTATCACCGGCAGGTGGCGCAGAAGGAACGGGCGCTGGCGGAACAGGCTGCGTTGGAGACGACGCGGCTGCGGGACGAAGCGGACCGGCTGCGCCGGGAAATGGAAAACCGGCGGGCGGCGGAGCTGAAAAAGGCCAGGGAAGAAGCGAGAAAGGTTCTGCAAAAAGCGCAGCGGCAATCGGAGCAGATGATTTCCGAACTCAAGAAAATCCGCACGGAAGGCGTGAAGGAGCATGAACTGCATGCGCTGCGCAAGCAAATGCAGGATGCCATCGACGAAAACAGCGATGTCGTGCGTCCGGTGGAAAATGTGCCGGAACAGGCGCCGCAGGATGTGAACGTGGGCGACACGGTGCTGTTGACCACGCTGGGCATGAAGGCGACGGTATTGTCCAAGCCGGACCATAAAGGCGAGGTGGCCGTGCAGGCGGGCGCCATCAAGACCAAGGCGCATTTGAGCCAGCTGCGCATGGCCAAGCCAGAGGTTTCGGAAAAGAAGAAAAAAGCCGTCGCGTCCGGCAAAGTCAGCATGTCCATGCGTCCCGTGGAAACGGAATGCGATGTTCGCGGCATGAATTTGGAAGAAGCGCTGCATTGCGTGGACATGTTCCTGGATGGCGCGATCATCAATAAACTGAAGGTCGTCACCGTTATTCACGGAAAAGGAACGGGCATCCTGCGCGCCGGCGTCCACAAGCATTTGAAGCAGAATCCTGCCGTGCAGGAATTTCGCCTTGGCCGTTACGGCGAGGGCGAAGACGGCGTAACCATCGTTACGCTGAAGTGACGGGGCGAAAAGACAAAAGACGCAAGGGGGAGTATGCGTGCGAAAGACGAAAATCCTGCTGGTGGACGACGACCCAAACATCCGGCAACTGGTCAACCTTTACCTGGAGAAGGAAGGGTTCGAAGTGATGATGGCGGACAAGGGCGACGAAGCGCTGAAGATATTCAAGGCCACGCCGCCGAACCTGATCTTGCTGGATGTGATGCTGCCGGGCATGGATGGTTGGCAGGTATGCCGGGAAGTGCGGAAAATTTCCAACATTCCCATCATTATGCTCACGGCGAAGGATGAAACGTTTGACAAAGTGCTGGGGCTGGAATTGGGCGCGGATGATTACGTCGTAAAGCCGTTTGACATGAAGGAATTGGTGGCGCGAATCAAGGCGGTAATTCGAAGATATCAAACGGCGGACGCGCCGGAAAAGGAATTGGTGTTTCCTGGGTTGACCATCAACATCAGCCAATATACGGTGGTTTTTATGGGCAAGGAAATGGAAATGCCACCCAAGGAGATCGAACTTTTGTATTTCCTGGCCAGTCATCCGGGCATGGTATTTACGCGGGAACAACTGCTGGAACAGGTGTGGGGATATGATTTCTTTGGCGATTCCCGGACGGTGGACGTCCATGTCAAGCGAATTCGGGAAAAGCTCGCCCCTGGAGAAGAAATGGGCTGGTGTATCAAAACCGTGTGGGGCGTCGGCTATAAATTCGAGGTGAAATAAGATATGCGCAAGGGAAGACTTCGGCGCGGCGGATTGTTCTTTCGAATGTTCAGCGCGTTCTCCGTTACGATTTTGGCGATTATCGTGGTCTTCACGGGCATTCTCGCCATGAGTTTGCAGCAGGCGCGGCAATCCAGCTACGAAAACGAAGTGCTGAGCCAGGCGCGGGAAGTGGCGTCCTACATGTCCTACATGAACCAGCTCAGCTATTTTTCCCAGGATACCTCCATGCGCTATTTCATTTCGGAAAAGATCACCTCCATTCGGGACGATTATCAGGCGGATATCTGGCTGGTGAGCTATGCGTCCGGACGGGTGCAATGCCTGGACAGCAACCTGAATACGTCGGAAGTTACGCTTTCCGGACCGGTGTTTGAACTGTTGCAGGAAATCCGTTCCGGCAAAGAAATGCGCGCACAGGGGATTTTTCAGGAATTGGGCAGCAACATTGTGACCATCGGCGTGCCGTGGAAATATGCCGGCAAGGTTGTGGGCGCGGTGCTGTTGCATATTTCGGTGGAATCTCTGCGGGTTCATTACGGTCAATTGCTGTGGCAACTGGCCCCGACGGCTCTTTTGGCGTTGGTTTTGGGAATGGTGCTGTGCTGGTGGGTAACGGTAAGCCAGACGCGACCGATTCGGGACATCAATTTGGCCATGCGGGACTTTGGCCAGGGGAAGTCCGAACGCCGCATTCATTTGGATTGCGGCGGCGAAGTGCAGGAACTGGGCGAGTCCTTCAACCGCATGGCGGATGAGTTGGAGCGCCAGGAGGAAACGCGGCGCAGCTTTGTGGCCAATGTGTCGCATGAACTGCGTTCGCCGCTTACCTCTATGCGGGGGTATGTGGAAGCCTTGCTGGACGGCACCATTTCGCCGGAGGATTCTCACCGGTATTTGCAGGTCGTGATGGATGAAACCATGCGCCTGACCGATCTCGTGCGGGATTTGCTGGATCTGTCCAGAATAGAAAGCGGAAAATTCCCCTTGAACAAAAGCGCGTTTGACATGTGCGAATTGATGCGTCGCACGCTCATCAATTATGCCCAGCGCATCGACCGGAAAAACGCGCATGTGGAAGCGGAAATTCCGGATGTCCCCTGTTTTGTGGAAGCGGATGTGAACCGCATCAGCCAGGTGCTGTCCAATATTGTGGACAACGCGGTGAAATTTTTGCCGGAGACAGGAGGTGTTCTGAAGTTAGGCGTGGAAAAGCTTGACGCGAATGTCAGCATTTGGGTGCAGGACAATGGTTCCGGCATTGCGCCGGAAGATATGCCCCATATTTTTGAACGGTTTTATAAGGCGGATAAAGCGCATACTGCTGGTATGGGAACAGGATTGGGACTGGCGATTTGCCAACGGATCTTGGAACAGCACGGTTCGAAGATTGAAGCGCGTTCCAAACCGGGAGAAACCGTGTTTTCCTTTTCTCTTCCGGCGGCGGATGCGCCCGCGCGAATCGAGCCGCCCCGGGAGAAATCAGAAAGTTAACATAGGAATTCATAGTTTGTTCATGGCTTCTCTGAAATCGTTTTGTATACTATCCACAGATCAACAAAGAGAGGTGTTCCAAATGAAGAAAACGGGACTTATCAGGCGCATCAGCCTATATGTGATCTTTGCAATGATTTTTACCGCGATTGGCGGAGCGGCAATGACGTTGTATTACGACACCGTAGCGGTGGCGGAATCCGTCGAGACGGGGACGGCCGGGCAGATGAGCGTGAGCGAGGTAACAAAGCTGCGCAGACCGTCTGTGGTGCAGGTCATCGTTAGCCAGGAAGGCTGGGATCCCGGCACGAGAAATGTTGTTACCCAGGTGGCGGGCTATGGATCCGGAGACTATATCCTGAAGGATGAAGAAGGATCCGGCGGCTATATTCTGACCAATTACCACGTGGTGGAGGGCGGCGATTCCTTCCAGATTCTGTGGTACAATCCGGAAACCGGAAATTATGATCTCTACATGGACGCGTCCTTGGTGGGTTATGACAACGGCACGGATATTGCAATCCTGAAGTTTGACGAAGCGGCTCCGGCGGGCGCGGACGTCATTCCCATGGGAGATTCCGACGCGCTGGAATTGGGCAACACTGCCATCGTCATCGGACATCCGGGTGCGGCGTCTTCCAGCACGACCAGTTCCATTTCCCTGTATGGCACGGTGACGGCGGGCGTGATTTCCGGTTTGCAGCGCTCGGACATCAATGCCGGCAATTTCTCCCGGGCAATTTCGCTGATTCAGGTGGATGCGGCCATTAATTCGGGCAATTCCGGAGGCGCGCTGCTCAACGACCGGGGCGAATTGGTGGGCATTCCCACGCTGAAATACGCGGCCGCGGAAGGAATGGGATTTTGCATCCCCATCAATTCCGTGAAGGATTATATCACGGAAATCATTGAAACCGGTTCCGTTGTGCGTCCCAGAATGGGCGTCAGCGTGCAGAACTTCGATGGTCCGGACGAGCCGATGAAGAGCTATCCGCCCATGGGCATCATGATTATGGAAGTGGAAAAGGATAGCCCTGCGGAGGAAGCAGGCCTGCTGATGTATGATGTCATTGCCGAGGTCAACGGCGTGCGCGTCACGACGTATGATGAAATGACCGCGGAAATCGACAAATTTGAGGCTGGCGACGTGATCGAACTGAAGGTATATCGCTATTATGACCAGAATGGCAATCGCCTTGGCGCCTATGAAGAAATCGATGTCGAGGTGGAACTGAAGATTCTGGACGATTAAGGAACGCAGAAATCTGCGGAAAGCATGTTCCGCACTGCCGCAGGTTCCATCCCAGAGCACCCTGCCCGTTCCACGGGCGGGGTGCTCTGGCTTTCGTTCCCGGGAAAGCGAGAGAGGACGTATTCTTTTCCCGCTGCAACCGTGTACGGCGAGCAAAACGCTGATTTTTCGGAAGAAAGATCGCTTCTTTGCAGATTTTGCCACCGGAATCCGTGGGATTCAAGCAAAATCAGATAGGGTGGCCGTGGCGGAAGCAGGCTCCCAGTCCGCCTGTCTGCGAAATATGTTTTTGACAAGCAGAGCCCCCTGCCTGTTCCACGGGCGGGGGACTTTTCGCGTGAGTTGCCGGTTTTACAGCAGTTTTTCATAGGCCACGCGAATGGGATCGTTGGGCGGCGCGACATGGGAGGAGTAATCCACCTCGCCGCAACGAGCGTATCCCTGCTTTTGCAGAAACGCGTTCATGGCCACGTTGCCTCGATGGGTATCCACGCGCATGCTTCGCTTTGCGTTCAACAGCGCCAGACGCTCCAAGTTTCGCAAAATTTCCGTGGCGGCGCCGCTGTGCCGGATTCGGTTGCACACGGCAGTGCGATGCATGGTGGCGTATTCGCCTTCCTGGGTCAACCAAGCGCCGTCGATGTTTTGGTAACAGGGTTCTTCCGTCAGCATCATGGCGGCATAAGCCCCAATTCCTCCGTCGTAAAGGACGTAGCCAATCCCCTGACGAAGATCGGCTTCAATGACGTCTCGCTGTGGATATCCATCCTGCCATTGGTCAATGCCAATGGAAGCGATGAAGGCGCGCGCCTCATCAATCACCGTCATGATCTCGTCCAAATCTTCCATTCGTGCTTTTCTGAATTGCCGCATGCGGAATCAGTCCCTTCGTATATGCTGATGCTATTCTTTTTCGTCTGTCATATCAAATACGCGCACGTGATCCACCACGAACGCATCCGGCAGCACGGCTTTTTTTAAGGACTCATCCGGACAATCGCTTTGGCGGTAGCCCTTGCATTCCGTGCTGATCAAAAGAAATTGCGGAATTTGCGAAACCGCTTTGCTGCATTTGCGGCCGGTTTGTATGCCATCGTAGTAAAACGTGTATCCGTCCGGCTCCCATAACAGGCCGAAATTGTGGAATCCTTCGTCAAAATGCACATGGTCGCCATCGGCGCGGGGCGAATCCTGCTGATGGTCGCTGCCATAACCGCCCCAATGCAGCATGGGCTGAATGACAACGCCTGGCTCAAAGGATTCCATGATGTCCACTTCCACGCCAGCTACGGCGGGATCTGCGCAGCATCCAATCACCGGCGATTGCAGCCAGAATGCGCTCCACCAACCAGGCTGCCGCTGCAATTGACAACGGCATTCGTAATAACCATAACGATGCAAGAACTTATGCGCCTCAAATTCCGCCATGGGCCATGTGAACTTGCCATATTTGCCGTTCTTCGGCGGTTTGTCCAGGTAATTGTATCCGGTTTCCAAGTGAGGAGAATAAAACTGCCCATCCTTTTCGATCAGGTTGAGGCGCACGCAACTGTCGCCTCGCAATTCCACGCCTTCTGTGGTGAAGGTGTTGTGGCGCGTTTGCATCAGATACAGGCGATAGTCCCATTTGCTTTTGTCCAGTTCCGTTCCGTCAAATTCGTCCGCCCAGACCAGTTTCCAGGAATGACCATCCGGCAGCAGGCTTTCCGCATGATGACGGACTGAAAACTTCTGCACAAAGATCTCCTCCCTTTGCAAATTATGGGTATTATAATATATTTTCCGCAGAAAAGCAATTCGAATTTCTGGCCGGACACGTTGCGGCGACATTTTGGACGCTGCAGGGTATTGTTTGGCGGAAATCGATTGTTTCTTCCTGGAGAATCTGCTATACTGGTCTTGCGCAAACGCAAGGGAACTGGAAAGAGAAAGGGAGGGAACAACATGCCGGGTATTTGGAGCATTGTATTGGGTTGTGTGGCGGGAATTGTCGTCCTGCTGATGATTCTGGGGTATGTGAAGGCGCCGCCGGATCAGGCTTACATCATTTCGGGGTTGCGCAAGAAGATCGTGATCGGAAGGGCGAGCATCCGGATTCCGTTTCTGGAGCGATTGGATAAACTCAGCCTGAAGATGATTTCTGTGGATGTAAAAACGGGCTCCTTCGTGCCCACGGCCGAATATATCAACATTACCGTGGACGCCGCGGTGAAAATCAAGATCAGCACCGATCCCAAACGGCTTACGATTGCGGCGGAAAACTTTCTGAACAAAAACGAAGCGTATATTGTTGCGGCAGTGCAGGACGTGCTGGAAGGCAACATGCGAGAAATCATCGGTCAAATGCGCTTGGAAGAAATGGTGACCAATCGCAAGAGCTTCGCGGAAAAAGTGCAGGAAAACGCGGTGCCGGATCTTAGCCGCATGGGTTTGGAAATCATCAGCTTTAACGTACAGTCCTTCTCGGATCAGAATGGTGTAATCAACGATTTGGGCATTGACAATATCTCTCAAATCAAGAAAAAAGCAGCGATTGCCAAGGCGGAAGCGGAAAAGGAAATTGCCAAGGCGCAGGCGCAGGCAAGCAAGGAAGCCAACGACGCAAAGGTTGAAGCAGAAACGCAAATTGCCATTCGGCAGAACGATTTGCGCATTAAAGAGGCGGAATTGAAGCAGCTTTCCGATATCAAGCAAGCGGAGGCAGACGCTGCATACAGCATTCAAAAGGAAGAACAGCGGCGTACCATTGAGGTCAATACGGTGGACGCCAACATTGCCCGCCAGGAACGAGAGGCCATCTTGAAGGCAAAGGACGTTGAAGTAACCGAGCGCACGTTGGAAGCGACGGTGAAAAAACGCGCCGAAGCGGATCTGTTTGACCGGCAAAAGAAGGCGGAAGCCGATTTGTACGAACGCCAAAAGAGGGCGGAAGCGGAATTGATTGAAACCCAAAAGCAGACGGAAGCCATGAAGCTGAAGGCGGAAGCCGATCGCTTTGCCCGGGAACAGGCAGCCGAGGCCGAACGCTACGCCAAGGATCAAGAAGCGGAGGCCATCCGCAGCGTGGGTCTGGCGGATGCGGACGCCATTCGCGCCAGGAGCTTGGCGGAGGCGGAGGGCATTGACCGCAAAGCCGAAGCCATGCGCAAGTATGGGGAAGCGGCGGTTCTGGAAATGTACTTTAAGGCATTGCCGGACATTGCAAAAAGCGTGGCGGCGCCTTTGTCTCAAGTGGATCGCATTACCATGTACGGCGAAGGCAACACGGCAAAATTGGTGGAAGACATCGTTCGCGGCACCACGCAGATTTCCGATGGGCTGACCGAAGGCATGGGCATCGACCTGAAAGCGCTGCTGGCGGGCTTCCTGGGCGGAAAATTGGGAAGCGCGCAAACGCCGCCTCCTGCCATCGAAAGTGCGGAGGAGAAAAAATCATAACCGAACAAAACAGCGGCGGCCTTGCAAAAGCAATGCCGCCCAAACTGTCGCCACCCCGGGAGAACTCAAGAGAGCCGAAGTCCTATCGAATTCCAATCGTGACCGGCGGGGTGTACGGCGGCCACGGGCGTTGATGTTCCTGGAAAGAATCGCTTCCTTGCAGATTTTGCGACCGGAATCCATAGGATTGAAGCAAAATCCGGAGGGAGTGGCAGCGGCGGGGGAGATGCTTCCCCGTATGCCAGCTTACACAAAGATTTTAGGATAAGCCGGGCGGCATTGCAAAAGCAATGCCGCTTCCGTTTGCCCGGAAAGCTCCGGCAATGTCCGCTTCAGAAACGGGCAGTATCCTGCGTTCATCTGGACAAGCGGGATGAACGGCTGGAATGTGTCCGGGAAGGAAAACGCGTATCTGCGCCTGGAAATTCGGAAAAACCTCCGGCGAATGCAGGCGCGCCTTCCTTCGCGTTCCGAAGGCGTTTTGCGACGAAAGAAATTACATCAG
>JAQXRL010000030.1 GCA_029218505.1 Eubacteriales bacterium
CTTCGATGATGGCGGCGTTGGCGCGAGGACCAAAACACGGCACGCCGATGGCGTTCAGCGCGTCCACGCAACCCAGCACCAGCGGATCATCCGGCGCGACGACGGCAAAGTCCACGTTGTTTTCCCGCGCGAAGTTTACGATTTTGTCGATTTCCGTTGCGCCAATGGGCACGCAAACGGCGTCCTGGGCGATGCCGCCGTTGCCCGGCAGAGCGTAGATTTCCGAGACACGTTCGTTTTCCCGAATTTTTTTGATGAGGGCGTGTTCGCGGCCGCCGCCGCCCACAACCATGATCTTCATGGGATGCACCTCCCGGATTTAGTGATGGAACAGACGCATGCCGGTGAACGCCATGACCATGCCGTACTTGTCGCACATTTCGATGACGTTGTCGTCCCGCACGGAGCCGCCCGGTTCGGCGATATAGCTTACGCCGCTGCGATGGGCGCGTTCGATGTTGTCGCCAAAGGGAAAGAATGCGTCGCTGCCCAGGGAAACACCCTGTATGCCCGCCAGATACGCCTTTTTTTCCTCCCGAGTGAAGGGCTCCGGGCGCTTGGTGAAGAAATTCTGCCAGGCTCCGTCCGCCAGCACGTCTTCCGGATCGTCCCCGATGTATACGTCGATGGCGTTGTCCCGCTCCGGGCGTCCCAGCTTCGGCAGGAAGGGCAGAGAGAGCACCTGCTCCGATTGACGCAGATGCCAGTTGTCCGCCTTGGATCCGGCCAGCCGCGTGCAATGAATGCGGGATTGCTGGCCGGCGCCAACGCCGATTGCCTGGCCGTCCACCGCGTAGCACACGGAATTCGATTGGGTGTACTTCAGCGTAATCAGGGAAACGATCAGGTCGCGCACCGCAAATTCCGGCAGCTGCTTGTTTTGCGTAACGATGTTGGAAAGCAGCGCCGCGCTGATTTCAAAGTTGTTGCGCCCCTGTTCAAAGGTAACGCCGTAGACCTGCTTGTGTTCCACGGGCGCGGGCACGTAATCCGGGTCGATTTGCACCACGTTGTAAGCGCCTTTTTTCTTGCCTTTCAGGATTTCCAGGGCTTCCGGGGTATATCCGGGCGCAATGACGCCGTCAGAGACCTCGCGCTTGATGAGGCGGGCCGTGGTTTCGTCGCACACGTCGCTCAAGGCGATCCAATCGCCAAAGGAGGACATGCGGTCGGTGCCCCTGGCGCGGGCATAGGCGCAGGCCAGAGGGGATTCGTC
This sequence comes from Eubacteriales bacterium, assembly GCA_029218505.1. Lineage (GTDB taxonomy): Bacteria > Bacillota > Clostridia > Christensenellales > Aristaeellaceae > SUG1456. The sequence continues at coordinate 1,217 of JAQXRL010000030.1, forward strand.
CAGGCCCTTCACGTCGTCCACAAAGCAGGCTTTCTTCAACGCTTCCGGCAAAGGCGTGCCTACCGCCGCGGAGGTGGGGCTGACATGCTTAAAGGATGTGGCGCAGGGCAGCTTGGTGGCGGCCTTCAGTTCTTTGACCAATTGATAGCTGTTGAACGCGTCCAAAAAGTTGATATATCCCGGACGGCCCGAGAGAATTTCCACGGGAAGTTCGCGGCCGTCGTCCATAAAAATCCGGGCAGGTTTCTGATTGGGGTTGCAGCCGTATTTCAGTTCGAATTCCTTCATGGTTTTACGCCTCCTGATGCACGTTGATCATGCGCTCCTGATAGCTTCCATCTGCCAGCGACACATAGCGGGTATACAGGGAAATGCGGTTGTCCTTGTCCAGGTTTTCCCAAATGTCGGCGGTAAAGGCGTCCAGATCCGCGGGAATGGACACCCGTTCCGGTTCTCCCTGAAAGGTGGGAATCGGGTTGCCGTCGCACACATAGGTGTGCAGAAAGTGACCGATGCCGCGAAGCGCCGGGTATGCAAAGGTAAAGCGCGCGCAGGCGGAGCCGATGGCATCAGCGCTTTTCAGAATGCTCATTTGATAATCGAAGCCCTTGTCCGAAAAGGTGAGCATGCCGGATATTCTGGGCGTGAAGTTGGGCGCGTCCGGTTCAAATTCCCGGGTGGCCAGCGCCTGCGCAAAGGTCTTGCCTTGGGAAAGAAAATCATAAATGGTATCGGTCTGGTTGCCGTTGGTGACAATCAAATGGTTTTCGTATTGGCGAATGGGCGCATAGATGATCAGAGAAGGATCCGCAACCTTGCCGGCGTCAAAGGGATGGATGACGACCTCGTCGCCTTCCTTGAGGAACACGCGGTTGCGGCTGTTTTCGCTGCGGCCCATAATGAAGTACGCCACGGCGGCGTTCTTTTCGTCCGGCGTCATGCCGATGACGATGCCTCGGCCCACGTAACTGTTGCCGGAAATTCTTTCGCCCATGGATTTTGCTTCGTAGATGTTCATGTTCAAATTCCTTTCGCAATTTCTCTGGATACGATTTCCGCGGCGCGGGGGAGCAGCTTCCATTCGGCCTGTTCCATAACCCGGCGCTGCAGGGTTTCCGGGGTGTCTCCCGGCTTGACGGCCACGGCCTTTTGCAGGATGATTTCGCCGCCGTCGGGAATTTCGTTCACATAATGAACCGTCGCGCCGGTCACCTTTACGCCATAGGCCAGGGCGGCCTCGTGTACGTGCAAGCCATAAAACCCCTTGCCACAAAACGAAGGGATCAGCGCTGGATGTACGTTCAGGATGCGGCGCGGCCATTTTGCGGTGAACTCGCCGCTGAGAATGTTCATGAATCCTGCCAGAATGATGAGATCAATGGCGTTTTCCTGCAAAACTTCCTGCAATTTTTGCTCAAAGCCGCTCTGTCCTCCGCAGCTTTTTTTCGTGAGCGTCCGGGTGGGAATGCCGTTTTGTTCCGCGCGGGTCAGGGCATACGCGCCCTTTACGCCGGAGACCACCAGGACGATTTTGCCGCTGTGCAGTTTCCCACTTTTTTGGGCGTCGATCAGCGCCTGCAAATTGGTGCCGCCGCCGGATACCAGCACCGCGATTCTTGCCGGAGTCGAGACGTTCATGCCAAATCCTCCCTACAGAATGCGGATTTTTTCTTCGCCGGTTTCAATTTCGCCCAGGAAATAGGCGTCCACGCCGCATTTTTGCAGGATGGAGACGGCCTTATCCGCCGCGTCGCCGGGCACCACCGCGGACATGCCCACGCCCATGTTGAAGGTGTTGAACATGTCCCGCTGGGGAATGTCGCCTTCCCGGGCGATCAGATCGAAGATGGGCAGGACGCGCACGGCGCTTTTGTCGATGCGGGCGCAAAGTCCGTCGGGAATGGCGCGGGGAATATTCTCGTAAAAGCCGCCGCCGGTGATGTGGCTCAGGGCGCGCACAGATACGACTTTCATCAGTTCCAGCACGGATTTTACATAAATGCGGGTTGGCGTCAGCAGTGTCTCGCCCAAAGATTTGCCGCCCAGGCACTCCATGGGCGTATTGATGTCGCGGTTTTCCACGTCGAACACCTTGCGCACCAGGGAGAAGCCGTTGGAGTGCACGCCGGAGGAAGGCAGGGCGATGATCGCGTCGCCGGGACGCATGGTTTTCGGATCGATCATGTTTTCCGCGTCTGCAATTCCCACGGAAAAGCCTGCCAGATCGTATTCATCCTCGGGATAGAATCCGGGCATTTCCGCCGTCTCGCCGCCGATCAGGGCGCATCCGGATTGCACGCAGCCTTCCGCCACGCCGGCAACGATTTGGGCGATGCGTTCGGGAACGTTTTTGCCGCAGGCGATATAGTCCAGGAAGAACAGCGGTTTCGCGCCGCAGCAGATGACGTCGTTGACGCACATGGCTACGCAATCGATGCCCACGGTGTCGTGCTTGTCCAGAAGGAACGCCAGGCGCAGCTTCGTGCCGACGCCATCGGTGCCGCTCACCAGAACGGGGCGCTTCATGCCCGCCACGTCCAGCGGAAACGCGCCGCCGAAATTGCCGATGTTGCTCTCGGGCAGTCCCTGCGTGGTGCGTGCAATGTGCTTTTTCATCAACTCGACTGCGCGGTATCCCGCGGTAATGTCCACGCCGGCCTTGGCGTAGCTATCGGATCTGGAATTTGTGTTCATGGGTGATTACTCCTTCCCGTTCCAGCAGTAGGTGCAAATGTCGTCGGGATTCAAGCCGATGGCCTCGCATAGGCCGTCCAAAGACTGATATTCCAAGGAAGTAAAGGAAAACTTGTCGCAAATCGCCTTGCGCAGGCTGCGTCCCCGCTGCGTGCTGCTGTCGGAGTACTCATCCAGGCGGGCAAATCCCTCGCTGCCTTCCAGTTCCATGATCACCTGTCGGGTAATCAAGTCCATTTCCGAAGTGGCGCGGGAGAAATTCAGGAATTTGCATCCGTACATAATCGGCGGGCATGCGGAACGCATATGCACTTCCTTGGCGCCGTTTTCGTACAGGAATTCCACGGTTTCCCGCAGCTGCGTTCCCCGCACGATGCTGTCGTCCACAAACAACAGCTTCTTTCCCTCAATGAGGTCGTGCACGGGAATTTGCTTCATTTTTGCCACGTGGTTGCGCTCGTTCTGGTTGGATGGCATGAAGCTGCGGGGCCATGTGGGCGTGTATTTGATAAACGGGCGGGCAAAGGGAATGCCGCTCTGGTTTGCATAACCGATGGCGTGGGGCGTGCCGGAATCCGGTACGCCGCAAACATAGTCCACGTCCGGCATCGTGCCGTTTTCCCGTTCCCGCTGCGCCATGATCGCGCCGTTGCGCACGCGCATGACTTCTACATTGACGCCTTCGTAGCAGGAAGTGGGATATCCGTAATAACTCCACAGAAACGCGCAGATGTGTTTTTCTCTGCGGGGCGCGGACAAAACCTGAATTTCCTCGGGCGTGATGTGCACGATTTCGCCGGGGCCCAACTCCCGCAGGTATTCGTACCCCAATTTTTGGAAGGCAAAGGATTCAAAGGAGACGCAATGTCCGTCCGCACATTTGCCAAGCAGGATGGGAAGCCGGCCGGATTTGTCCCGGGCGGCGATGAGACTGCCGTCCTCACATAGAATCAAGATCGACGCCGTGCCGCGAATCACATCTTGCGCGAAACGAATCCCGTCTACAAAATTGCTTTTTTGATTGATCATGGCGGCGCACAATTCCGTGGAATTAATCTTTCCGCCGGTCATGGCGTCGAAGTGGCCTCCGCTGAAGGAGAGAAACTGGTCTACCAGCTGGTCGGAATTGCTGATGATGCCCGTGGTGGAAATGGCATATGTGCCCAAATTGGATCGAATGAGAATTGGCTGAGGATCGGTGTCGCTGATGCAGCCGATGCAGGCGTTGCCGTGCATCTCTTCCGTGATCCCCTCGAACGTGGTGCGAAAGGGGGAGTTTTCAATGCTGTGAATCTCCCGCTGAAAGCCCAGTTCCTTGCTTACGGCGGCCATGCCCGCGCGCCGCGTGCCCAGATGAGAATGATAATCCACGCCGAAAAATACGTCCGTCACGCTGTCCCGGTTTAGGGTTGCCCCAAAAAATCCGCCCATTTGGATCCTCCCTGTGGTGTGCTATTGCATTTCCTGATCGGCCGCCAACACCTTTGCTGCGTCCGCAGCGCGCCGCGCTTCCAGCTTTTCCGCCAGCGCGTCGTCCGCAACGGCAAGAATTTCGACGGCCAGCAGCGCTGCATTGGCCGCGCCGTCCACTGCCACCGTGGCCACCGGAATGCCCGTGGGCATTTGCACCGTGGCCAGCAGCGCGTCCAGCCCCTTGAACGCGCCTCCCGCGATGGGAATGCCGATGACCGGCAACGTGGTGCGCGCCGCCAGCGCTCCCGCCAGATGCGCCGCCAACCCTGCCGCGGCGATGATTGCGCCAAAGCCGTTTTGCCGGGCATTCTTGGCGAAATTCGCCGCCTCGTCCGGCGTCCTGTGGGCAGAAAAAACATGTGCTTCATAGGGAACGGAAAATTCTTCGAATACTTTCATGGCTTTTTCCACCACCGGCTTGTCGCTGGCGGAGCCCATGATCACGGCGATTTTCTTCATTCCGGATTTCCTCCAAGCAAAATATTCCATCCTGTATCCATAGAAAAATCGTACCATAAAACACGAACAATGTCAATGTCTATGGTGCGATTGTACGTTATGTTCCTGCATAGCTATGGTTATGTGGTTCTGCGATAGCCGAATGTTCGGAAGTTTCGCGGTCAAAACCATGTTTTTCCATGGCTCGCAGGCTGTCTGCGCAGCGATGGCAGAAACGTTCCAGCGCCGGAAGATGTTCGGGCAATGCGCGCATCAGGGCGCCGGCGGTTTCCAAAGCGCGTTCGTGCTGCGCCGCGTCGACAACGCCTTCCGCCAGTGCCTGATCCAATTCATCCCGATCCAGCAGGAATACGCTGCCGTCCGGCAGCATCACGACATCCAAAAATAAATCCCAAAAGAAGGATTCCCCATCCTGGATGACGTTTTGCAGGGTAACGTCAAAATAATACTGTACGATTTTGCCTCTTTCGTCAAACATCACGGTAAGCCACCAATGCTCGCCTTTGGGAGCCAGCTGCAGCCAGCGGTATCCATGGTCCAGAATGCGCACGGCGCGCCCCTGCATGACCTTCGTCAGGGGAGCGCGAATGGCGTCAAACCGTATCGTTGCGGCAATGCCGTCAAAACCGTCTCCCTGCACCTTTCGCCAACAAAACTGGGATTGGAGAACGCGAGGCAAATTCTCTCTGGTCAACGTTTTGCGTTTGATTTCCATGTCATTCCCCCCTGCGCGTCCGTTTTGCGGCACGGTATTCCCGGGCGGTTGCGCCGGTTTCGCCGCGGAAAACCCGGCAGAAGTAATTATAATCGCCGTATCCAACCGCTGCCGCGATTTCGGATATCCGCATGTCCGTTGTGCGCAGCAATTCCCGGGCGCGCTGCATGCGCCAATGCTGAATGTAGGCGTTGGGACTTGCGCCAAGGTGCTCCCGGCACAGTTCAAACAATCGCGTTCGCCCCAGGCCGAACGCACGGCATATATCCTGAATGCGGATTTCTTCGGAAAGATGTTCGTGAATATAATCGTCCAGGGCGGCGCGGAAATCCTGCCGTCCCGCCATTACGAACCGGTTGGATAAAAAATACAGTGTCATGGCTTCCAAAATGGTCGCTGCGGCGTTCAAACGCCCTTCATCTATCCGAGGCAGGTTTTCTACGGCGGCATGCATGCGCTGGGCGTCCAGTCCGGGAAACTGGTCGGTCAATGTGCGCTTCAGCGCCTGCAAATCCTGCCCGCTCCATGCCTGGCCAAACATCAAATACCCGATGATGACGCCCTCGTCGCGGATGGACATGGCGGCTTCCGTCAGGCCCGCGTGACAGGGATAAATATGTACGCCGGGCGCTTCCCGACATTGAGCAAAGGCTGCAAGGTCGCTCTGCCTGCATCGGCTTTCCCATGCCGGGTTTTCCCGCAACAGCCTGCAAAGGGCGCAGCGCTGCTTGGGATACCCGGCCAGTTCCTGAAACGTTTCGTCAATCAGCACCATTCGTATGCCCGTAAGCACGTGGAAATCCCGCATGGCTCGTTCCAGCCTGTCCAAATTCACGCTCAGCATCGTCATCCCTCCATCCATAGTATAGCGGCAGAATTATCAACAATCAACCGAATTGTGTACGATAGTCCATAAATCGAACGATATTTGCTATAAATTAACATAGAGTTCCGGTATACTATGCATCATATCATAGCCGCGAAAATCGCGGGAGAGGAGTCGGAATCATGGAAAAGATGGTCTTTGCGCTATACTTTGGAAATCGAGGTTTTTTTCCGGAATCCTTAATTGACAGCGCGCGCCGGGAGATGATCCAGGCGGTGTCGGCGCAGGGATATGGTTATCTTGTGATGCCGCCGGACGCCACGCGATACGGCGCGGTGGAGACGCCGGAGGAAGGCCGCCGGTATGCGGCGTTTTTGGAGGAAAACCGCGGCAAATACGACGGCGTAATCGTATGCCTGCCCAACTTTGGGGACGAAAACGGCGCCGTGCCCGCGATGCGGGATGCGGGCGTGCCGATTTACATTCAGGCCTATCCGGACGAAATCGGCAAAATGGATTTTGAACATCGCCGGGACGCATATTGCGGAAAATTTTCCATTGAGGATATGTTCAACCAGTTTGGAATTCAATACACGGTGTTTCCGCCGCACGTGGCGCATCCGCTTTCGGAAGAATTCGGCAAAAACCTGCGGGATTTCGCGGCGGTGTGCCGCGTCGTGAAGCAGTGTCGCAGGTATACCATCGGCGGCATTGGCGCCAGAACCACGCTGTTCAAGACGGTGCGCTACGATGAGGTTGCGCTGCAGAAATACGGCATTACGTATGAATCCTATGATCTAAGCGATTTGTTTGCCAGGATGACGGCGATGCCCGCGTCGCGGGACGACCTGGCGGAGAAAAAGCGGGTGCTGAAGGCCTATGCCAATTTCAGCAGGATTCCCCAGGAGCACTTCGACCGTCTTGCCCGCATGAGCGTGGCCATTGACGACATGGTGCGGGAATATCGCTTTGACGCGCTGTCCATTCGCTGCTGGAATGAAATGCACGAACAGTTTTCCATTGCGCCCTGCGTGCTGTTGGGCTGGCTGAACGACATGGGCATTCCCACTTCCTGCGAAATGGACGTGGCCAACGTGGTTACCATGCGGGCGCTGGCCGCAGCCTCGGAAGGTCCGGCGGCCTGCCTGGACTGGAACAACAATTATGGGGATGATCCGGATAAGTGCATTTTGTTCCACTGCGGTTCTACCGCCACGGGCCTGATGGAACAGCCCGGAACGGTGGGCGTGCATAAGATGTTTGCCAAGGGCAACGACGCGGATCACGGCTGGGGCGTGAACGAGGGACGCATCGCGGCCATGCCCATGACCTATGCCAGCGCGGCGACCTTCAACGGCAAGATCTATACGTACGTGGGCGAAGGCGAATTCACGGGAGAGCCCATCGAGCAGGCGTTCTTTGGCTGCGGCGGCGTGGCAAAAATCCGGGATTTGCAGCCCAAGCTGATTTATATGGGCAGAAACGGGTTCCGGCATCACACCACCGTGGCCCGGGGCCATCATTTGAACGCCATTGGCGAAGCGTTTGAGCATTATTTGGGATATGAGACAAAACTTCTGTAAGGGAGTGGCAGCATGAAGATTGCGGGAATTGACATCGGAACCACCGCATGCAAGGTCAGCCTGTACGAGGACACGGGCAAACTGCTGGCGGAATGCGAACGGGAATATCCGTCCCTCTGCCGGAAAAGCGCCACGGAAATTGACATGGAGGGCATTTTTCAGTCGGTGTGTTCCGTGCTTGAGGGCGTGTCCCGGCAAGCGGACGGGCTTGCGGCCATCGGCGTTACGTCCTTCGGCGAGACGTTTGTGCTGCTGGACGAGAGCGATGCGCCGCTGATGCTGTCCATGCTGTATACAGATCCTCGGGGAACAGAACAGTCGGATCGGCTTGCGGCGGAGATGGGGGATATGCGCGTTGCATCGATTACGGGCGCATATCCCAATCCCATGTATTCGTTGCCGAAACTCATGTGGATTGCGGAAAACCGCCCGGACATCTTGGAGAAGACGAAGCACATCATGCTGGTGCAGGATTACGTCGTGTTTCGACTCAGCGGCGAGCGGCAAATCGACGCGTCCCTGGCGGCGAGAACCATGGCGATGGATCTTGCCAGACAGGATTGGAGCGGCGAAATGCTGCGTCATGCGCGGGTGCGCCCGGAAATGTTGCCCAGAATCGTGCCTTCCGGAACGGTGGCGGGAGAAATTCTGCCGTCGCTGGCGGAGAAGCTGGGATTGCCTGGAAAAATCCAAATCGTGTCCGGCTGTCACGATCAGATTGCCGCATGCATTGGCGCAGGGGTGCTGCGTCCCGGCATGGCGGCGGATGGCAGCGGCACGGTGCAATGCATCACGCCGGTGTATCGCGGGATTCCGGATGCGGAGCGCATTCAGCAGGGACGTTACGCCGTGGTTCCATTCGTGCATCCCGGAGAATATGTCAGCTATGCGTTTTTCTTCACGGGGGGTGCGTTGCTCAAATGGTTTCGAGACGAGATGATGAAACGGCCTGGAGATTCCGCCTTTTACGAGGAAATGAACGCCGCCATGCCCTCGTCTCCAACGGGAATGCTGGTGCTGCCGCATTTTGCGGGAGCCGGAACGCCGTACATGGACCCGGCGGCAGAGGGCGCGATTGTGGGGTTGAAAATTGGCACCACCGCGCAGGATCTCTATCGGGCGATGATGGAAGGCGTGGCATACGAAATGCGGGTGAACATGGAATGCCTGGCGCGGGCAGGCGTCGCGGTGGACGGCCTGATGGCCAGCGGCGGCGGCGCGCGTTCCGTCCAGTGGCTGCAAATCAAGGCGGATGTGCTGAACACGCCGATTACAACGCTGGGAACCGCGCAATGCGGAACCTTGGGCAGCATCATTCTCTCCGGACATGCGTGCGGGGCATACGCCAGCCTGGAGGAAGGAGCGCGGGTGTTTGTGCACCCCGGCCGCGTGTTTGAGCCGCGCCCGGAAGTTCGCGCGCAATATGACGAAATCTATGCCCGCTACAAAAACCTGTATCAAGCGGTGCGGACGCTGGCGTGATTGCCTGCGAAACGTCCCTTCGGTCATTTTTTGGCCGAAGGGACGCGTTTTTGAAAGCTGAATAGGCGTTATACCCCCAGTTCCACTGGAGGTGGAGAAGAAATCGCTTTCGCAAAAGACATGGAGCCACATGGACGATGTGGCTCCAATGGGAATAACAGGCTGTCGTAGTTGTACAAGTGCGAATAGAACGCAATTTGAATCCCCGGAAAGGGGATTTGCGAAGCAAAGCGTGTGGTTGATCATCATCTCGATGCCCTCTTTCGAGGGCGACCACGGGAGTTCAGCCCTGATAGGGCTTGGTCAAGCCAACAGGGAAACTGTGGGCATGAAACAGTGCTTTCGCAAATGTTACGGGCCGCATCGCAGACGCGGCCCCGCCGGGAATGTCAGGATCAGGATCTTGTGCCAGGTGGAATGGAACGCGAATGGAATCCCCCGGTGGAATTCCAAGCGGGAGGAACTTGCTCTCAGCAGAGGCCTCGATGCCTTTTGGAGGCCGTCCGCAGGCGGTTTGCCCGGATCGGGCCTGGCCAAAACCAAGTTTCTCTTGAATTCCGGTTGTAAAATCAGCGCCGCAGTCGCCGCACATGCCGCCATATGCAAAGGGGTCGCAGTCCACTCGCGCGCCCGGGCTTTTGTGACAGCCAGATTTTCTGTTCGCGAAAAGGCGCTATGAACCCGGGTCAACCGGTGGTCGTTGAGAAAAGATTTCTCAAAAGGTATGGAGCCACATCGAAGATGTGACTCCACTGGGAACGGGACAATCGTCTGGATGCCTGCTTTCGGGACAAGCACAGAAGACATGTCCTTATAGGGGTTGGTCAAACCACCGGCGCAACGGTTGGCTG
>JAQXRL010000031.1 GCA_029218505.1 Eubacteriales bacterium
CCCAAGGCCATTCGTGACGGCCTTGGAATCGTATTTTTGCGTTGCCCATTCGTGACGGGCAACGCAAAGGTTGCGGCAGCAAATGGCCCACGCAAAGTTCCGTTCCGAAGACCGTGCCGAAAGGTCTTCGGAACTGGGTGATTTGCAGCCACTGGTTTTGTATGGACCGGGACGAAAAGCAACGCAAACGTTACGGTGGCAAACCCAATAATTTTGCATTACAAAGATCCCAAGGCCATTCGTGACGGCCTTGGGATCGTATTTTTGCGTTGCCCATTCGTGACGGGCAACGCAAACGTTGCGGCAGCAAACGGCTGTCGGCACCGCCGACATAATTTACGCTTCCGGTTCGGTAGCGCCAGCGATCTCGTATTCATCGCCCAGGTTCTCATCGGCGGGAACGTTTTCCAGCGCCTCATCTTCCAGAACCTCACGAATGGACAGAGAAATGCGCTTTGCTTCGGTGTTCACATCCAGAACCTTCACGCGCACAACATCGCCCACCTGAACCGCATCTTCAACCTTGGCAATGCGGGTAAGCGCACACTGAGAAATATGCACCAGACCGTCCAGACCCGGCATCAATTCCACAAACGCGCCAAACGTGGTAATGCGAACCACTTTTCCTTCCACAACGCTGCCCACCGGGAACATTTCCGCGGCAACCGTCCAGGGACGCGGCTGCGTGGCCTTGTAAGACAGGGAAATGCGCTCGCGCTCGGGATCTACGTTCAGGATTTTTACGTCGATTTCCTGGCCAACGCTGACAACATCAGAAGGATGATGAACGCGGCCCCAGCTCAGATCCGTCACATGCACCAGGCCATCCACGCCGCCGATATCCACGAAAGCGCCGAAATCCGCCAAACGGCGAACGATGCCCTTCACGATGCTGCCAACTTCCAGGGAAGCCCAGATCGCCTTTTTCTTCTCCGCTTCTTCGGCAATCAGCACTGCCTTGCGGGAAGCAACAATGCGCTTCTTTGCCTTGTCTACTTCGATGATCTTCAGGGTCATTTCCTGGCCCACGAAGGTGTCGATCTTTTCCACATAACGCAAAGACAGCTGGGATGCGGGAATAAAGGTGCGAACGCCCATGACATCGGCCAGCAAACCGCCCTTCACGGCCTCCTTGCCAACGCCGTTCACAAATTCGCCCGCTTCATACTTGGCCATGATCTCGTCCCAACTCTTGCGGTTGACAATGTTGCGCTGAGACAAAAGTACGTTGCCTTCACCGTCGTTGACCTTTACCACTTCAACTTCGATCTCATCGCCAATTTTTACATCGGTGGAAGACAGGTCAGCTTTCTTGACCAGGCCGTCTGCCTTATAGCCGACATTGACGCATACTTCGTCATCAGTGATCTGCACCACGGTGCCCGTGATGGTCTGTCCGGGGCGGATCTGGACCAGCGTCTTCTCTACGTCCGCCATGAAATCGCTCTCGGTGGCGGGCACTTCTGCCTGTTCCTTCAGCTCTTCGGACGGGATGACCTGCTTCTCGATGTCGTTCATTCTTGCAACAACCTCCTTAATTATACAATCCGGCGTGGATGCACCGGCTGTAATCCCAATGTGTTCCTCCGGAAAAACGGGTATGTTTTCCAAATCCTTGGCGGTTTCCACCAGATACGTCCTTTCCTGAACGCTCCGGCACAATTGATAAAGCTTTGCGCTGTTGGAGGATTCCCGACTTCCCACCACCAACATGACATCCACTTTCCCGGCAATTTCCACTGCTTCCGCCTGTCTTTGCAACGTTGCGGTGCAAATCGTCTGGCGAACGTCCCCATGACGAACGCGTTGAAGCACCAGCTTTGCCAATTCGTCAAATCGCCGTTTCGGCATGGTCGTCTGTCCAACCACAATTGCGCAATCCAATTCCGGCAAAGCGTCTATTTCCGCCGCATCGGAAACCGCAATGGCAAAACCGCTGGTCCAACCCAGAATTCCCCGCACCTCCGGATGCTCCGCTTCGCCCAGAACGATCAGAGGAATTCCCTTTTCGCCCGCTTCCCGCGCCATTTCGTGAATACGGTTGACAAACGGACAAGTGGCGTCCTTCACGCAACAACCCATTTCCTCTAAGGCTTGTTTTTCCGCCCTGGACACCCCATGAGAGCGAATGACCACGCGGCTGCCCGATGGAATTTCCTTCATGGAAGAGACGCTGCTTACGCCCTGCGCCTTTAGTTGATCCACGACAAACGGGTTGTGAATGATGGGGCCAAGGGTCACCGCAGGCGCGCTGTTTTGCGCCATTTCCACTGCCCTGCGGACGCCGAAGCAAAAACCCGCGTTTTTGGCCACAATCACCTGGGGAATGGAAACGCACCTCTTCCCTGCCAAATCCTTGCGATCCGGCGTGAAATCATTCTATTCCACTTCCTCATAAAATTCTATATACACCGGTAAATTCCTGCATTTTTTTGGTTTTAATGATATTTTTACAATTATTTCAGTGCCCAAACGGCGTCTTCAATGCGTTTTGTGGCCTCATTCATGCTGTCGGCGTCAAATTTTCCCCACAAATCCTCCAGGAAAACGGGTTTGCCAAAGGCGACGCGCGTTTTTCGGAACAGGCGAAATTTTCCTCCGATGAAGGCGGGAATGACGGGAACCTTTGCCCGAAGCGCAATCAACGCCACGCCGTTTTCCATTTTCAGGCGCTGTTCCACGGGGCTTCTGGTTCCCTGGGGAAAGATGCCCACAGCATGTCCGTCCTTGAGCAAATTCAGGCTTTCCCGCATGGCGGCCATGTCCCGTTGGCCGCGATGGATGGGAAAGGCGCCCAGCGCGCGAATGACCCATGAAACAACCGGAATTTGAAAAAGCTCCGCCTTGGCGATGAATCGCAAATGGCGCTTGGGCGTTTTCAGCGCCAACATCAAGGGATCCATGGCGGACACATGGTTGGCGCACAGCAAAAACGGGCCGTCCTGGGGAATCATTTCCCTGCCGGTTACCTTCGAAGGCAGAAACACGGCAAACAATCCCCCCAGCACAGGACGCGCGAACGCATAGAAGCTGCGGTTCACGACGCTTTTCGTCTCCATGGGCTTCTTTTGTTTCTCAATTTCCTTGCTTTCGCACATGGTTATGCCATCCTTTCCCGTGCCAGGCGCAAAATTTCCCGCGTCACCGCCGGCAAATCCATCCGGGAACAATCCAATTCCACGGCGTCGCCGGCCTTGCGCAAGGGAGAAGCCGCCCTGCCGCAATCCCGGGCGTCCCGCTCCCGAATGTCCGCCAACACATCTTCGTAAGATTGATTCGCGCCCTTTTCCTGAAGTTCCAGCCACCTGCGCCTGGCGCGCTCCTGGCTGGAGGCCGTTAAGAAAATCTTCAACGGCGCGTCCGGCAGCACATGGGTGCCAATATCCCGGCCATCCATCACCACGCTGTGTCCCGCGGCAATGCTGCGCTGCAATTGCACCATGCGTTCCCGCACGCCCGGCACGGCGGAAACCTTGCTGGCGGCGGTGGACGCCTCCGGCGTGCGGATGGCTTCGGAAATGTCTTCGCCCGCCAGATACATCTTCTGAACGCCGTTTTCAAAGCGCACCTGAATGTCCGCGCCGGAAACGTTCTCCTCAATGGCCTCCCCGTCGTCCAGGGAGATTCCATTTCGCATCATATATACGCCAACGGCGCGATACATGGCGCCGGTATCCAGATACATGGCGTTTAATTCCCTGGCGACCGCCTTTGCCGCGGAGGATTTTCCCGCGCCGGACGGTCCGTCAATGGCGATGGAAAACGGTTTGTCCTTCATGCCTGTGCTCCCGCCAATTCCACGATGGCGTGCGCAAACACCTTCACCGCCATGGTCAGCTTGTCCAATTCCATATATTCGTCCGGCATATGGCATGTATCCACATCCCCGGGGAAGTTGATGCCAAAGGCCACGGTGTTGGGCATGCACCGGGAATACGTGCCGCCGCCGATGGCAAAGGCATATGCCGGAAGGCCGGTAACTTCGCCGTACACCTTCAAAAGCCCCTTCACCAACCGGTGATCCTTGGGAACATGATGGGGCGTATGCCCTCCCAGCCGCGTTACGGCCAGGCGATCGTCGCTCACGGCCATGGCAATTTTCCCGCACATCTCCGTCTCGCCGGCGCACAGCGGATAACGAATGTCCAGCTGCGCGGTAATTTCCACGCCGTCATAGCGCAAAATTCCCAAATTGCACGTCAGCGGGCCGCTTTGCTCGTCCTGCTGCCGCACGCCCAGGCGATTTCCGTCGTATTCCATTCCCACTTTTTCCGCCAACGCGGCAATTGCGCCCTTGCTGCCGCCGCCGGCGCCCATCTCCGCCAACGCGATCAGCAGCATGCCCGCCGCGTTTTTTCCCAAATGCGGCGTAGACGCGTGGGCAGAAACGCCCGTGGCGGTAATCACGGCCCGTCCGTCCCCTTCCGGATCTATGCGCAAATCAAAGCCATGCTTTTCGCCGATGGCCGCCAGCATCTTCCGCTGGGCCTCCAGGGAAACGGCTGCCGTGCCCACCACGGCGGTGGCCAGACCGGGCACAACATTGGGCCGAACGCCGGCGCGCAGGGCATATACGGGAAGTTCCGCGCCCTCCTCGCCGCCGGTGGTCTTGGAAAGCAGAATGTTCAGTCCGCCCTTTTCTATGTTGATCACCGGGAATTCCGCGTCCGGGGAAAACCCGTAATCCGGCAATTTTCCGCGAACCGCCCGATAATGCTCCATATCGCTCATGCCGGTTTCCTCGTCGCAGCCCAGAATCAGGCGCACCTCGTGCTTCAGCGGAATGTTTTCTTCCAACACGGCGCGCATGGCATACATTGCGGCCACGGCAGGGCCTTTGTCGTCCATGGTTCCCCGGCCGTACAGCCTGCCGTTTTCGATTTCTCCGCCGAAGGGATCCTTCGTCCATCCGTCGCCGGCAGGAACGACATCCAAATGGCACAGCATTCCCATCACTTCGTCGCCCTGGCCCATGGCCAATTCTCCGCAATATCCGTCCAGATCCCGGACGCGGAAGCCGTATTTCTTTCCGTCCGCCAGCGCCATGTCCAACGCCCGGCGCACTTCCCGGCCAAAGGGCGCGTTTTCGCCGCAGGCCTCCCCTTGCACCGAATTGATCGAAATCCAACGGCGAATATCTTCCACCATTTCGTCCTGCATATGTTCAATTCGCCTGTCCAGCGCCGTATAATCCATTATAACGCCTCCCGAACATGGATAATTTCCCGCATTATTTTCCCACGTTCCCGCGCCTTTGTCAAGGGGGATGCGGGGAACGCCTGGGGCGCTGCCCCAAACCCCGGCATGTCGCTCACGCGGGAAAAATTCGATGCAGCCTAGCTGTTTTTCACCAAACCCATCAATTCTTCCACCCTGCGCCGGAACGCGCTGTCGCTTTTCACCGTATCGGCAATTTTTTCGCAGCCGTGCATCACGGTGGTGTGATCCCGTCCGCCGAAGGCCGCGCCGATGTTGGTGGTGGAAAGGGGGGTCAATTCCCGGGTGAGATACATGGCAATCTGTCTGGGCAGCGCCACTTCCCGGCTGCGGCGCTTGGAAGTCATGTCCTCTTCGGAAACGCCGTACTGCTGGGCCACGGTACGAATAATCAATTCCGGGGTAATTCTGCGCACGTCGTGGGCTTTCACGAATTGGGACAGGGCGTCCTGGGCCAATTCCACGGTAATGGGCACCTTCATCAGCATGGATTGGGCGTTTACCCGGGTCAGGGAACCTTCCAGTTCCCGAATATTGCTTTCCACCCTGGCGGCAATATATTCCACCACTTCGTAGGGCACGTCAATGCCTTCCTCTTCCGCCTTTTTGCGCAGGATGGCCACGCGGGTTTCAAAGTCCGGCTTCTGAATATCCACGATCAATCCCCATTCGAACCGGGAACGCAATCGTTCTTCGATGGTGGGAATATCCTTGGGCGGACGATCCGACGAAATGATAATCTGCTTGCCCTTGGCGTGCAAATGGTTGAACGTATGGAAGAATTCTTCCTGGGTGGCCACCGTGCGGGACAAAAACTGAATGTCGTCCACCATCAGCACATCCACGTTGCGCATTCTATCCCGCAATTCCGCGGACCCCTTTTTTTTCACGATGGTTTCAATCAGCTCGTTGGTAAACGTCTCCGACGAAATGAACAGCACGTTGGATTTGGGGTCCGCCACGGAAATAAAATTGCCGATGGCGTTCATCAAATGCGTCTTGCCCAAGCCGACTCCGCCGTAAATAAACAGCGGATTGTACACGTCGTTGGGCTGTTCCGCCACCGCCAGGGAAGCCGCATAGGCAAAACTGTTGGACGGCCCCACCACGAAATTTTCAAACGTGTATTTGGGATTGAGCATGGTCTTTTCCATGTTCCGCCGCTGTTTCATCACCTCGTCATGGGTGTAAAACTCCAGTTCGTGGGGCGCGCCAAAGGTCGTGGCCAGCACGCTGTACAACATGGTGTAATATCGACTCTGCAATTGCGACAGCGCAAAGGAATCGTCGATTTCCATGATGATCGTCGTGGACGTGACGGCAAACAGAGACAGCGGCTTGAACCACATGTCGTAACTGACCGGCTGTATGTCGTTTTTGATGCTGAGAAGCGCTTTATCCCATGCCGCCTTCTCTTCCGGCGTATAGTTCTGCGTTGCCATCCAATTCCTCCATGTCAATTTATCCACATATTTTCAACATATTGTGGATAACAATCTTTTGTCTGTGGAAAACGGTGCAACCATTGTATCAGGAAACGCCTGGAATTTCAACCGCCAAGATACGACACTTTTTTTGCCGACCCACAAGATGTATGGATTTTCCACGACAATCTTGCATACTCCCAAAGATTTAACAATTCATCCACAAGAGGGAATCGGAAAAAATGTTATAATGAAAGGCAGAGACGTCTCGCCGGCGCTGTGGATTCTTTCCGTGCCGGCGGGATTCGAAAACCCAATCACGCCGGCAATCTGAGATGTCCAGATTCGGAATCGCCTGCGATTCCGCGCCGGCGGGATTCAAAACCAAATCACGCCGGCAATCTGAGAAGGAGAACACGTATGCGGCTGGACAAGGCGCTTGGCTGGGCGGGCATGACCCGTTCGGAGGCAAAAAAGGCGGTTCGCGCGGGCAGGGTCACGGTGGACGGACGCATTGCCACGGACGCGGGCATGGATCCCGGCGCGGGTGAAATCCTGCTGGACGGCGAACCCATTTCCCGGCCGGGCCACACCCATCTGATGGTGAACAAGCCGGCGGGCGTGATCACCGCCACGGAGGACGCCCGTTGGAATACGGTGATGGATCTGGTGCCGCAGGAAATGCGCCGGCGCGGACTTGGCCCGATTGGCCGGTTGGACCGGGACGTGACGGGGTTGGTGCTGCTTACCACGGACGGTCAGCTGGCGCATCGTTTGATTTCTCCCCGTCATGACGCCCCCAAGACATATATCGCCCAGGTGGAGGGCACGCTGAACCCGGAACACGCGTCCGCGTTCGCCGGGGGAATCGCGCTGTCGGATTTTGTGGCGAAACCCGCCGAAATGCGCATTTTGCGTTCCGGAGAAGGCGGCTCCCTGGCGGAAGTGGTGCTGACGGAAGGAAAATTTCACCAGGTAAAGCGCATGTTTGCCGCCATCGGACACCCCGTCATCGCCCTTACGCGAATTCGCCTGGCGGACGTGTCGTTGGATCCTTCGCTTCCCGCGGGCGGCGTTCGATTTTTGACTCCGGAAGAAATTACCCGGCTGTATCGCGCGGCCGGAATGACGCAGGAGGAGACATGACGGAACATTATTACGCGCAAAATCCCACCTCTGCCCATCATCTTCAGTCGTTTTCCGTGGAAATTTTCGGAAACCGCCTGACGTTTTCCACGGATTCCGGCGTTTTTTCCCGGGATGGATTGGATGCCGGCACGCGAATTTTGCTGAATTCCCTGGAATCCGTCTCCGGCCGTTTTCTGGATCTGGCCTGCGGATGGGGGCCTGTGGGAATCGCCGTGGCGAAAAAATATCCCGCCGCGCAGGTGGTCATGACCGACATCAACCATCGCGCGACGGACTTGGCCCGGCAAAACGCCCGAACAAACGGCGTTTCCCCGGAAATCGTTTCCGGAGATGGATTCGAAGCCGTTTCCGGCTTGTTCAACGCCATCGCCGTCAATCCTCCCATTCGCGCCGGCAAACAGGTGATCTATGATTTGTTTCTCCATTCCCGGGAACATCTGCTTCCGGGCGGAAGGCTGTATGTGGTCATTCGCAAACAGCAGGGAGCGCCCTCCGCGCTGAAATATCTGCAAACCCTCTTCCGGGAAGCGAATGTCGTTGAGCGCAGCGGCGGTTACTGGGTCATCCGATCCGTTCAGGACGATGCTTTGCCTGTGGACAAGCGTTCTGGGGATAACCTTTCCCAGGAATCTTCATGATTTCCCCATATATAATAGGAAAAAATTTCTTTATTCTATCTGTGGAAAACCATGTGGATATCCTGGGAAGATCTGGGGGGAACGCGAAAAAAAGCGCCGGAATTTCCGCAATTTTTCCGGGAAACGTCCGTGAGCCGCCGCAATGCCGGGAAAGAATTTCCCGCATGGAAGATGGATTCAGGGTCGGCGCGCCGGAAAACGACGCAGATTCGCCGCCCGGCACGCCGCCGAAAAGCGCAGCGCAGCCATCGAACCTTCCCCTGCGGCTGCCCTTGTCCCCAATTCTCCCTCGTCCCATCCACACCCGCTGTGGAAAAAAAATCCCTGTCGAATCAGGGCGAAAATGGGTTATCCACAATTTCCACCGCCCTACTACTACGGTTACTCTATAAA
Source organism: Eubacteriales bacterium (assembly GCA_029218505.1). Taxonomy (GTDB): domain Bacteria; phylum Bacillota; class Clostridia; order Christensenellales; family Aristaeellaceae; genus SUG1456. The sequence continues at coordinate 8,822 of JAQXRL010000031.1, forward strand.
GA
>JAQXRL010000032.1 GCA_029218505.1 Eubacteriales bacterium
GCCCCCGGCCTTTGCGCTTGCATGATGCGCACGTCCAGCCAGATTTCCGCTTCATGGATCTCAGTCCCCTTCTACTCTATGCTTTTTTCCTGTGCTTCGGCGCAAATGGTTTTTGCAATTCCACGTCGTATGTGCGAACTCCTTACTGCCATTCGCAGTTGCCGAACCACATCTTCACGATCACAAGCATTCGTCGCTTTCAGCGCTTCTGCATTTCACGCCTCGCGTGAGATTTGGGGGATGCAAAAACGCCTCCGGCTTCACCGGGGGCGCCAGTCTATCAAAACCCTTAGAGAGCGTTCGAGAGAACCGCAGTCCTCTCGAACTTGCAATTGGATATGTGCGGTGGGCGCGGGGCTATTTTTGCCTCGATTCCATTTCCCAGGGCAACAATGGCAGTCTCGCAAGCTCCACGCCCGAAACACGAAGAATTCTCACAAAGTCTGGCAGAGGGAACTACCCCATCCGCCGGCTTTCCCGGAGACGAAAGAAAAACCCATATTGTCCAAGACAACAGCGTTCGACTGCCCGGAAGCATCATCCATCAATTACCTGATCGCGGACTTTGTTGATGGTTCGCTTCACTGCGTCCCGGGAGTTTCCCCAAGGCTTGTCATCGTTCTTGTAATCAAATTTCAGCGTATACCATTCGATTTCCTTTTCCACCCGCGACAGGTTTTCCATTTCCAACCGGGTCACTTCTTGCACAAACCGCGCCAAATCCTGTCCCGTCAAATGTTGCGCCGCCATATCCAATAGCGCCCGATAGTGGTTCAGACAAAAACCTTTGGATGCTGCAAACTGCTTCTGAAATTCCGGTTCGTGCTTGTACATGTGCAAAATCGTATAAAGATACCGCTCCATGTTGTCCCGCACGCGTTCGCACATGACGCAGCTTTGGGCGATCTGTGCCACTTCGCCCACGACGTTCGTCAACTCCGCCCCTTTGTTCTTTCCCAGCCGCGCAAAAATGGGCTTTCCGGCCTCTGTTCCCGCCGCTGCGCACAGCCGTTCCGCATTCTTTCGCAACGCTTCATTGGTGTTTTTCAAATAGGTGTGCAACATCAAGCCCAATCCCAAATGGTTTCCGGCGGCATACATTTGCCGAAAATGCCTGGGGCAAAAACCCTTTGCGTTTACTTCAATACGCTGATCCGGTTCCATGACGGAACCGCCCAGAAAATACGTCACCTGTTGCGCTTCCACCTTTTCCCGAATCGCGCACAAGGGACATTCGCAATCCGCCTTGTATGCCTCCCATACCGGCGCAGTGTCAATATGCAGTTTCAATCGATCAACTCCTCCAAAATAGCATACCAAAATTCGCCGCAATTTGCAAGCATCCTCGAAAATTTTCCCGTTTTGACACAAGCGTTCCGCCTGTGTCAAAAGAGCCGCGCACCGCAAAACCGCATGGACATTTCCTTCGCCGGCCGCACTTTTCATGTCTGGACCGGCCGCTGCATACAGAATTCCCGCCGTCGAAAACGAATTGGCGCGAAAGCGCGAAGGGCAAATATTTATTTTATTGAATTCTTGTTCAAATCGTGCTACTTTCATGTGTTTTCTACAGTGTACTTTTTCGAAAAATCTGGTATCCTGCTGTTGGATACCATGCCGCGGGAATTGCCGGCAAGGTCACTGCGTCTCAAGCGCCCGGTGGCGCATGATATTGTAGGAGGGAAGAAGATGTTTGGCTTTGAGTACCCCAAGAAAATGCCTGTCGGCCGCGTTTGTCTGGAAGTCAGCCTGAAGCCCTTTGGTTTGGACATGTCTGACGCGGGCATTGAAAACACCTGTCGTGAACTGTTTGACGGCTGGCGGGAACTGATTGGTCACGCAAACGGCGTATCGGTTTTGATGTGGACCAGCGATGGCAGCGAAATTCTGGAATACACCGGCGATATCGAATCTACCTTCGATTGGGCGCGCTACATCGGCATCGGCAACCCCAAAAAAGAATTGCCCGACTGGGATCCCAAGGGCGAGGACCTGCACACAAGGCCCGTATTGTACATGGACAATCCTCCCACCATGCGCTATCTCGACTTAAAGCGCATCATCTCGACGATCAAGCGCGTGGGACAAGAGGAACTTGGGTTGGACGTAGAGGTCGGCGAAACCTTCGATCCCGGCCCGGAATTCGCCTATTCAGATTTCAAGTTTCACCGGCACCCGGAACTGAACCTGGGTTCCATGATGGCCAACCTGTGGATACACTGCGCCGGTCAGCTGAAGGGCGACACTTATCGCTACGCCGCCTATCCGGACGGCATTCCGGAGGGCACGTACTTCGGCCGCTTCCTGGGAGAGCAGTTCATGGCGCTGAAGCGCGACGTGGGCTTTGATTACATTTGGCTGAGCAACGGCTTTGGCTTCTCCCTGCAATCCTGGAGTTGGAAAGGCGAGCTGTTCGACGGGGAAAAATTTGACGACTCCGGCGCGGCGGCGGTTCGGGAAAACATCCGCATCTTCTGGCGGGAATTCACCAAGGCCACGGGGAATATGCGCATTGAAACCCGCGGCAGCAATCTATCCGCCGGCATGGATATCTCCGCCCACGGTTGCCCCGTGGACGATATCTACCGGTATCCCATGGTGGTTGCGCCGCCGAATTCCCCGTGGGCCGCGTTGGATTTCCGCTTTGGCCTGGAATTGGCGGGATTCATGTCCCGGATCGCCCGCCTTCCGGAAAAAGGATATCTGTTCCGGTATTACACCCACGATCCCTGGTGGCACAACAGTCCCTGGTTCGACCGATACGACCGCACGCCCCACGACATTTTGCTGCCGCTGACCGTCGCGCGCATGGACGAACACGGCAATGTCACGCCGCCCATGGGCATCAGTTTCCTTTCCGCAGACGATTCCTATGGCGATTTGCCCAGGCGCTGCCCCGTGGAAACCACGCCGTTCATTTTGGATGCATACAGTCATTATCCGGACGAGCCGGGCCTGGTCACCTGGCTGTATCCCTTTGAGAGTTATGTGCGCATGGGACTGTATGATGGCCGCATGAACGAAATGTTCCTGGACGACTGGCTCATCGAAAACGCCATTGACCAGGGATTGCCGCTGAATTCCGTGGTTGCAGACGATGTCTTCCTGAAGGCGGATGTTGCGCCGTATCTGGGCAAGGTCTTGGTAACGCCGGTTCCTCATGCGGGCAGCGTGGCGGAAGCGGCGTTGATGAAGGCGCTGAAAGCGGGTTGCCGCGTGTTGATGTATGGAAACACCGCTTACGCTTCTGACGCCGTGCGCAATTTGCTGGGCGTATCGATGGCGCCGGAAATCTCCGGCGAACTTACCATAGAGACAAGCATCATGCAGGACTTTGCGCCGGATTGTCCCCTGCCGCGCAAATTGCGCCATGTGGCGCTGGTTTCCAACGGCGGAATCGTGGAAACGGAAGTTGCCGGCGCGCCGGTGGAATACCTCGCGCACGTTTCCGACGGCGCAAACCGCCGGGTATACGCATCCCTCAACCGAAACGCTCTGGGCGGCGTGCTGGCCTGGATGCGCGGCAGCTTCCCGCACGACGAAAAGAAGCCTGGCGCGCTCCCGGCGCAGTTGAACAAACGGGAATTCTTCCCGGTGGGCGCCATGATGCGCGCCATGCTGGAGCCGTTGGGCGTTTGCATTCGCTTCCAGGCGGAAATGCGCGATACCAACCTGCCGGTGATTCACAATTCCATGAACGACAACGCGTTTTATATCACTGGCTTCGCCAAGGACACCACCGTGCGCGCAACCTTGCAATATCCGGACGGCGCGCCGTTGATGGAAGGCATGGAATGCATTTTGGAAGACAACATGGCCACGTATGTCACCAGCAAGTGCTGGCACAAGCGTTGCCGCCTGTTCGCCCTGCAAAAGGATCGTTCCGTAATCAGCGTAATGCGCCGAACCGCGGAACATCCCTCCATTGACGAACGCTTCCTGATCACCGGACTGAAGGATGCCACCCTGGTGCTGCGCCCGCCGTTGGGCGCAAGGGTTCGCTTCGTGGATGCCAAAGACGGCCGCATGGTCGCCAAAACCAACATGCCCATCGTTTGGTCCGAGGACGGCAAAACCGTCCGGGCGGAACACGTCACCGGCGATGTCTTTGTGGCATGGCAGTCGGATCACAACCCCGGCAGCCTGCTCCGCAAGGACCAGTTGCATCCCATCAAAGTCATGGAAACGCGGCGATAAGCAGTCATCCCCCCGTTGAACGGGGGGTTTGCTTCGCAAATCCCCTTTCCGGGGATTCAAATTGCGTTCTATTCGCATTTGTACAATTACGACAGCTTGTTCTTCCCGGCGGAGCCACATCGTCCATG
>JAQXRL010000033.1 GCA_029218505.1 Eubacteriales bacterium
GGAGAAAGCAATTGAAGTGAAGTATGTGTTTGACAGCAATCGATATATGATGCAGAGGACGGATGCCATTATTATTGTAGTCTTCGATCGTCAGAAAGGCGGTACAAGAATGACTGTCGAAATGGCTCGGAGAATGTTTGCACCGGTTGTCATCACAGATCTAAGAAAACAGGAAACAACGTAAGATGAATAAATGTCTGAAACCAATGCTGATTACTGGAACAAACGTGGTTGGCATTTTCCCTAAATAATAGATAAGTCAAATTAACTGCTTTGGGAATGACTGCTACACCATATAGTTTAACGTGAATTCAAAGGAGGAGAAAGACCCGAAGGCTCTGGCGAGTTCGCTTGGCTTTGGGGTCGTCCTGAAAGCAGTGGCATCTGCCCTATTGCGATGTTGCAGAAAAACCGTAATATGAAAAATCGAGTTTTTTGCACCTATCCGGTTGCGATGAACAAGGCATTCGTCGCAAAGGAATGCGCGTGTTTTGCTGCATGCTCGCCGAACGTAATATGAAGAAGAGGGCGCATTCCTGCGTTCGCCGTTTCATTGCGGGCGGGGAACTGCCGGATACCGGCCAAGGCTTGGAGAACCCTCCGAATCGAACAGAGCCCTGAAAGATCATTTCCCCGCTGTCCGAAATGTTGAATTTCAGAAAATGGCTTAATTCCTTTGAGAACTTCGCGGTTTTTGAAGGAATTGGCCATTGACAGCCCATAGGCCTGATAGGGATCCGCCGCGCGCTGCTGGCAATGGAGATCTCTGCGCAGTGTTGAAAGCCTTTGCAGAACCGCCGGCATCGAAGCAAACCATGGTTGCGAAGGTGCCGTCGTCAACATATCGGCTGAATGTTTATTTGGTGTCATGAAAAATTCAGCTTTAAGTTATGATTTTGAAAGAGAGTATTCATGGAATGAAATAGGTTTGGGATTGAAAAATAGGGAAAAACTGTTAAAATCATGACGTGTTCCATTCGATCAAATGGTGGAATTGTAAATAATTATGTATGAAATTAACAAATAATGTGATTTCACACATGCAAAGCACGTCTGGTCTGGGCAAAGGTTGCGTCGGGCCGGATGTGTTGCTACGCATTGGAGGACATATATGGCGGATAAAGAGATCAAGAAACTGAATCGCGCGGAGCTGCTGGAGGTACTGATCAAGCGCACGCAGGAAAATGATGCGTTGCGCGCGCAGTTGGATGCCGCCAATGCGGCGTTGGAGGAAGCGCGCCGCGAATTGGCGAAACGAAGCGAGGAGTTTCCGGATCAGGAGCGGCCGCAAGGGTTGCGCAGCGCACAGTGCCCCGGCAATCTTGCCGAGGAGGCGTTGCGCGTGAGCGGCATTCTGGAAGCGGCGCAGAAATCCGCGGCGTATTATTTGAAAAACATCGAACGGATGCATGCCGAGCAGCAACAGAATTGTGCGCGCATCGAATCTGAAGCCCGCGAAGACGCTGCCAGGTTGCGTTCGGAAACCACGGATCAATGTCGTGAGATCAAGGCGGAGGCTCAAGCCTATGCTGCGAAATTGTTGAAAGATGCGGAGCAACAGTGCGCCAAGCTGGAACAGCGCAGCCGGGAGAATGCCCAGCAGATGCAGGATGAGGCCGTCGAGCGCTGCCGCAGTCTGGAAGAAAAAACGCAGCAGCGTTGCGCGGCTTTGGACCAGGAAACCCGGGATGCACTGCAGCGTCAGATTGCGGAAGCGCAGCAGAAATGCGCGGACATGGAGAAAGAGGCGCGCAGCCGCAGCGAACAGCTGCTGGAAACCGCCCGCCAAGACGCAGAGCGCAATTGGGAAAATGTAAACCGGCGGCTGGATCAGCTCTGTGAGGACAACGTTGAGCTTCGCCAGCAGTTGTCCGAGGGCATGAAAAAAAGGAAATGGTATCAATGAGCGAACACGAGGCGAAGTCATACCCGGAGTTCAGCGTCGAACAACTTCAGGCGGAACTCAGACGCGTGAACTATCGCAGGCGCTTTTCACAATCAGTATTGCGCATCCTGCTGGTGTTGGCGCTGGTCGTGGCGGTGGCGGTGGCGGCGGCCTACCTTTGGCTGCCGGTAATGCGCATTTACGGCGATTCCATGGAAAATACCCTGGTCAGCGGCGATGTAGTGGTCGCCGTGCGGGGATTGGACGCCGAAGCAGGCGATCTGGTGGCCTTTGAGGTTTCGGGGAAGCTGCTGATGAAGCGAGTGATTGCAAAGGGCGGCGACGTGGTTTCCATCGATGCACATGGCGCCGTGTCCGTAAACGGCGTGGTGCTCGAGGAACCTTATGTGGACGAGCTTGCGCTGGGGACCTGCGATGTGCAAATGCCCTGTACGGTACCGGCTGGAATGTATTTTGTGATGGGCGATCATCGCACGGTTTCGATAGACTCGCGCAGCGAGGCCGTCGGATTTGTCGGGAAAGATCAAATCGTTGGACGGGTTGTTCTGCGCGTTTGGCCACTCAGCCGCCTGGATTGGCTGGGCTGAGGATCTGTGACGGGGGGAATTGTCTATGAAACAGAGATGTTTGGCGGCTTTGTTGGCCATCATGATTCTGTTTGCGGTGCATGCTCCGAAAATTGTAGATGTATTTGCTACGGATACTGCGCCAGAGGTGGCGGAAACCGAAGAGAAGGTCATTTCCGAGGAGAGCGAGCCGCAGGATGGCGCGAGTCGTTTTTCGACGGAAGAAATGACGCAGGAAACCACGGCCACGCC
>JAQXRL010000034.1 GCA_029218505.1 Eubacteriales bacterium
TCCGGTTCATACCCGGAGTGTCATTGGTTCGAATCCGATCGCCGGTACCATCCAAACACCGCAGTTTGAAAAGACTGTGGTGTTTCTCTTTGTGTAAATGCTACAAGAAAATCCCTTTTTGGGGATGCATGCTTTTGACAGTGGAGCTGCATCGACGGTGCGGCTTCATGCCTTCCGGTTGCAGTGGGGGCGCTTGCCTGTCGAACAAAAAACCCATGAAAGCGCATGCCTTCATGGGTTTGTGGTAGCGGCGATCGGATTCGAACCAATGACACTCCGGGTATGAACCGAATGCTCTAGCCAACTGAGCTACGCCGCCACATGGTTGCGGGGGAGGGATTTGAACCCTCGACCTCCGGGTTATGAGCCCGACGAGCTACCAGACTGCTCTACCCCGCGATATTCGCTGCCGTTCAGCGACAGGAGATATAATACCACATTTTTGGGGGTATGTCAAGTGCTTTTTTGGGGAAAATGGAAGATTCCCCAATTTGTCAGTAGCCGCCGTTGACATATCGGATTTCGCCGGGCAGAATCAACCCCAGTTCGCTGCGGGCAATGCGTTCCACGTATGCATCCGTTTGCGCGAAGGCAATGTCCTCCTTCAGCGCGGCAATTTCCTCGGATAGCAGGCGATATTCCTCTTTCAAGGCGGCCTGACGTTGCGCGCCTTTGGCAAGGCGTGCTTGAGTAACCGCATATCCGCCGAAAAAAACGCATACGGTCAATGCGATCAAAAGCACCCAAAACCGGGGCCGGACGCGAATTCGCCTGTGCATATTCAATATCCTCCGAAGGTGTATTCTTCCATAATTGTATTTCGTCGGGCCATGTTGTTTTCCTGTCAACGAAAAATGACTTTTGTTAGACGAGTTTTGGATATTCTTTGGACGAGTTTTCCAATCCAAAGACAGATTCGGCATGCCGCGCGGGAAATGATCCAGGCCGCCCCAAGCATGAAGACAGCGTAGCCCGCAACAAAGCCGGCAAGGCAATATACGCGGAATTCTCCGTATGTGGAAGTAATCAGGCCAAGGGTAAACAAAGCGGCCAATCCAAGTCCAAAGGCGATGTCCGCCGCAAGGGAAAGCCATGTTCCGGCGCAAATCGCCTTGCGTACGCCGGACAAGACCAGATATAAAGCGCCGCCGAATGCGCCAAACACCGCCATCCACAGAAAGACGCTGCCCTGACCAATGGTGTGAAACAGCATATTAACGGAACAACCGGCCCAACAGGCCGCCCTTTCCTTCGCGCATCCGTCCCTCGTATTCCGCGGTGCGCAATTCGCCTTCGACAACCAGCCGCCCCTCATCCAAGCGAAGCTCCGGAATGTTCAGCGAATCTCCCGTAATGGTCAGCGTGCCGGCGGCGGTCACCAGCACAACCACTTCCTCATTAAAGCATTCCACGTCCTGCACGCCCGTGACCACCGCTCGCCGGCGGTTTTCCATGGTAAGCGCGTGGTCTTGCGCCATGCGCTTTTCCGTTGCGCCTTGCATTGCGCCACCTCCCTGCCTTGCAGAATATGCCCTTCGGCATCGCATCATTCCCGGACGCGCGCTTTCGAAGGAGATGAATGAATATGCATGATTGGGGTATATTTTGTTAATTTTCGCCCTTTTGTATTGCATTATTTGCGTGTAAGATGTATAATGCAAATCGTTCCAAGGAAACAAGCAATCATGCATAAACGGAGGACGATATCATGAAAAAGTTTCTTTCGATGATGATGGTTTTGGCATTGGTCTTTTCTTGCGCTTCTGTGCTTGCGGAGAGCAAGGGCACGCTGGTGATGGGCACCAACGCGGAATTCCCGCCGTATGAGTATCACGACGAAGTTGATGGCGAGGATGCCATCGTAGGCATCGACGCAGAAATTGCGGATGCGATTTGCAAATATTTGGGCTATGTACTGCAGATTGACGATATGCAGTTTGATTCCATCATTCCTGCCATCCAGAGCGGCAAGATTGATTTCGGTATGGCGGGAATGACCGTGACCGAGGAACGCAAGCTGTCCGTGGCGTTTTCCACCAGCTATGCCACGGGCGTGCAGGTGGTCATCGTGAAGGAAGGCAGCGAAATCGCAACCGTGGACGATTTGTCCAAGGGCGGCTACATCATTGGCGTGCAGCAGGCCACGACCGGCGATCTGTACTGCACCTGGGATCTGGAGGATGAAGGATTGGCCACCGTGGAACGCTACAACAAGGGCGCGGACGCCGTGGCGGCGCTGGTTTCCGGCAAGGTGGACTGCGTGGTCATCGACAATGAGCCCGCCAAGGAATTTGTGGCCGTGAACGAAGGCCTGGTGATCCTGGACACGCAGTATGCCGTTGAGGATTATGCCATTGCGGTTTCCCTGGAGAACGAGGAATTGCTGGCTTCCATCAACGAAGCGCTGGCGGCGCTGACTGAGGACGGCACGGTGCAGGCCATTATTGACAAATATATCAACAACGGCGAAGAAGAAGCGGTTCAGGAATAATTCGAAGCGAATGAGCGGCTTTTAACAGGGGACTGCATGTCCCCTGTTTGTCTGTGTTTTCAAAATGGAAGGCGCAAACCAGCGAAGGAATGGGCGTTGGATTTGCGAAGAATGGAGGGGAACCCTTGAGCGCTTGGCTGGCAAACATCAAGGCAGATTTTATCCTGTGGTTTGCGGACATCAAGGCGGATTTCATCGTAAATTTTGTGGAGAAATCCCGCTGGAAGTATCTAATCAGCGGCTTGGCCGTAACGTTGCGAATTACGCTCTTTGCAGTGCTCATGGGCGTTCTCATTGGCTGCGTGGTGGCGATTGTGCGTTCCACCTATGACAAAAACGCGGCGGTCATGCGCAAAGGCTTTGGTCGAAGCATGCTGTCTTTTTTCAACAAGATTTGCCGGGTATACTTAACGGTGATACGGGGAACGCCTGTGGTAATCCAATTGATGATTATGTATTATGTCATCTTTGCCTCTTCCCGAAATGGCGTATTGATTGCCACGATGGCCTTCGGCATCAATTCCGGGGCGTATGTGGCGGAAATCATTCGCGGCGGCATCATGTCCATTGACAACGGCCAATTTGAAGCCGGACGTTCCCTGGGATTCAACTATATTCAAACGATGTATTACATTGTGATACCGCAGGCATTGAAAAACGTGCTGCCGGCATTGGCAAACGAATTCATCGTTTTGTTGAAGGAAACGTCTGTGTCGGGCTATGTTGCGGTGCGGGATTTGACCAAAGGCGGCGATATTATCCGGGGCGCAACCTATTCCGCGTTCATGCCGCTGATTGCAGTGGCGCTGGTCTATTTGGTGCTGGTGATGTTCTTCTCGTATTTGGTTGGAAAGTTGGAAAGGAGGCTGCGCAACAGTGAACACTGATGTGCTGATTCGCGTAGACGGCTTGTCCAAGCACTTTCCCCAGGGGGATATTTACGCATTGAACAACGTATCTGCGCAGATACATCGCGGAGAGGTTGTGGTGGTCATTGGGCCGTCTGGCAGCGGGAAGTCTACGTTCCTGCGCTGCTTGAACTTGCTGGAGATGCCCACGGGGGGCACCGTCACGTTTGACGGCGTAGACATCACGGATCCAAAGTGCAATATTAATGTTCATCGCCAAAAAATGGGGATGGTATTTCAACATTTTAATCTGTTTCCCCACATGACGATCTTGCGAAACATGTCTTTGGCGCCCATGAAGCTTTTGAACAAATCCAAGGAAGCGGCGGAAGCAAAGGCCATGGAGCTTTTGAACCGCGTGGGATTGGCGGATCGCGCGGGCGCGTATCCCAGCCAGCTTTCCGGTGGCCAAAAGCAGCGCATTGCCATTGTGCGCGCGCTGTGCATGGAGCCGGAGGTCATGTTGTTTGACGAGCCCACTTCGGCGCTGGATCCGGAAATGGTGGGCGAGGTGTTGGACGTCATGAAGGATTTGGCGAAGCAGGGCATGACCATGGTGGTCGTCACCCATGAAATGGGCTTTGCCAGGGAAGTGGGCGATCGCGTGTTGTTCATGGATCATGGCGTGATTCTGGAGGAAGGAGCCCCGAAGGAAATCTTTGGCGCCCCGCAGCACCCCAGAACTCAGGAATTTTTAAGCAAATTGATCTGAAAGCAAATGGAACCGGGCCAAGCACCGGTTTCATTTTTGTATGCAAAAAATCGCCGCGAACAATAGAAAGTCCGCGACGGTGTGTAAAGATGAAGCGAAAAAATGCCGACGTGAAATTTTGATGTGGTGTTGAACCGGCAAAATTACCCCTTAGGACTTGCGCTGTCATCGACATGGTTGCTGTCTGCATCGCTGTTTCTCGGTGTGGCGGTAAGTCGGAATTGCAGGCAATGACACGGAATTTCCATTCCATATTTCTCTTTGGCGCCTCGGTATGTAAAATCTCCGCCACAGCGAATCACTTCGCACCAAGTGGAAATCTCGGAGAATGCACGTGGGCAAAATCCTTGAGGTGTTTCCTATTCAAAAAAGAATGTATCTCCTGTTTCTAATCCGAGCCGGCAGTTCTTGGCATTGCCATCGACTACTTCAACCGTAAATGCCCAATCCTCCAAAATCCATTTATTCATTTTTGTTTCTCCATGGCGGTATTGACGGAAGAAATCAAAATCCTCTTCACTTCTGTACATTTATCAAGCAGCGATTCATCGTTATAATATCCGCTTCTATCAGCAACTCTATCCAAGATTCACTTTCTACCGCGCTCAATTCTTTGCAAACCCGTATTACATCAAGCGCAAATGCTTTCGATTTTATCATGAACGGACTTTCTTTCAACGATATCGCCTTTGTTTCTTATACTGCGAATATGTAAAATAAGAAAGCCCCAAAGACGAATGTCTTTGGGGCTTTGTCCTATCCGACATTAGTTGCGCGGGTGCAACGGGCGCAGGGTGGGTGTAAGATTACACGGTTTTCAATAGCCTTATTGCTTTAACTCACCAATTTTGTGTGCAACGAATTTGGAAAACTCTTAACCGCAAATAACACAATAGAAAATGTGCCGCAGACATAAATCTGCGGCACATTGCCAAACCTTATCCTTCAACAACCTGTCCGTCCTTGAAAACGAACCGAAGCATCCCGTCCGGCTTGACCAGTACCTGCTCCACCGTGCCATACCACAGCCGTTCGTCAAATACCGCCACCTGGCTCTCTGCTCGTAGGGTTTCGATGTATTGAAGCACCATGCCGCGCTTGGCTGCCCGTGCGTCGCGCTCCTTTTCCAGCGAACTGATCTGTGCCTTCGTTTCGTTATATCGCGTTTCATACTCGGTGAATTGCCGCCAGTATTCCGCCTGATCCAGAGCCACCTGCGCATTGAGGGTGATCTGACGCTGCATCATTCCAGCCACCACCTCAAGCTCTGTGCGGAGCTTTTCCAGCGTTGCCGTGATCTCGGTGGTATCGCAGCGTTCCCACATGGTATCCTCACAAATGCGGATGATCTCATCCTTCTGAGCGATGATCTGGTTGATCGCCCGGACGAAGGCCTCTTGAATGGTTGCATTGCGCAGTACGGGCGTTTTGCAGCCCGTTTCGCCCTTGCTGCGGGCGTTGCATTGCCACACCGTCTGCTTATGCCATGTTTTGCTGCCGTAAAGCGAACCGCATTCGTCACAATATATCCTGCCAGAGAAACAAAGGGGCGTGTAATTCCTGCGACCCGGCTTTGCCCGGCGCTTCATTTCAGCCTGTACTGCGTCGAATATCTCTGGTGCGATGATGGCTGGGTGGCTGTTTTCGACGTAGTATTGCGGCACCTCGCCTTCGTTGACCTTCATCTTTTTGGTCAGAAAGTCTGTGCAGAATGTTTTTTGCAACAGTGCATCACCCTTGTATTTTTCATTGGTAAGAATGCTTTTCACGGTTTCGGGCCGCCAGCTTTTCTTGCCGCTTGGAGAAGGAATGCCGCTGGCCGACAGGCTTCGAGCGATATAGGAGGGCGATTTGCCTTCCAAAAACATGCGGTAAATGCCACGGATGATGTCTGCTTCTTCCGGCACAATCTCCGGCAGCCCATCCGCACCCTTTTTGTACCCGAGAAAATGCTTATAGGGCAAGGCTACCTTACCGTCGGCAAAGCGTTTCCTCATGCCCCATGTGATGTTCTCTGAAATGGAACGGCTTTCCTCCTGCGCCAGCGAGGACATGATCGTAATGAGAAGCTCGCCCTTGGAATCCAGCGTATAGATATTTTCTTTCTCAAAGAATACTTCAACGCCCTTCTCCTTGAGCATTCGCACCGTTGTGAGACTGTCCACCGTATTGCGGGCAAAGCGGGAAACGGACTTCGTGATAATGAGGTCGATTTCGCCATTCAGCGCTGCTTGTACCATTTCATTGAAGCCGTTGCGCTTTTTCGTGCTGGTGCCGGTGACACCATCGTCGGTATAGACCTTGACAAACTGCCACTCGCTTTTCCCTTGGATGTATTGGGTATAGTAGTCAACCTGTGCCTCATAGCTGGTCTGCTGTTCTTCATCGTCCGTCGAAACGCGGGCATAAGCCGCCACGCGCCGCTTTTTGGTGTTTGCAATGGGCATAGCCGTAAAGCGGTCCAGCGTGGCAGGCACTACCGTGACTCTTGGTGTATAGGCTCTTGCTTCGCTCATTTTGTGTACCTCTTTCGGGCATCTTCCGCCGCTTTCTTTCGCATTCCGGGTGTCCAGCTATTCCGGCGCGAATGATCCTGCCACTCGGCAACGGCAGAATGCCCGTCGCGGAAATGATACAGCAGTTTGTTCGGGCCGGTCACATCAACGTGGTCGATGGCGGCGGCAAATGCTTCTTCGTCAAATGCGGGCAAGTCCAGCACCTTTGCTGTGGTATCCATGAGGATGCTTT
>JAQXRL010000035.1 GCA_029218505.1 Eubacteriales bacterium
ACTGTGACCCTCACCGTGGGCGCACAGCAAAATTCCATCGTGTTTGCCCGCTGGGCGATCCGCAGCGTGGAAGACGCCACGACGGAAAACGACGCAGAACCTGCGATTTGACGTGAAGACATCAAAATCCCCGTTTGCCTCTAAAGGGTGAACGGGGATTTTCATGGAAGTCGAACAGGCGTTAAAAATCCCCCAGTTCAACTGGGGGTGGAGAATGCCCTCTTTAGAGGGCTGCCACAGGAGTTTAGCCCTTGATAGGGCTTGGTCAAACCACGCGTTCAACGGGTGGTGATGACTCCAAGATGCGCATTGGCAAAATCATGATGCGTTTCGTGCCAATTCCATCACGATATTCAACATGGCGTCCTGCTTGCGCTCCATATCGGCAACCAGATGGAATTGCGTGCGGCAGCGATCCAGGTTGTGCTTCGCACGGTGAATGCGGAAATACGTGTCTCCCTGCAGATAATCCGTCAGGAAGCGCACGCCGCATTCCAACGTCATGAGCATGGCGCCCAGCGGCAGCGTTTCCAGTTCGGCGGGCTGCAGACTGTTGCCGCAGGCGGACAAAAAGCCGTCCGCATAGGCGCGATACAGGGAAAGGCTCATTTCCACCCGGGAAAGATCCTGTTCGTCTTCCGGCGCGGTGCTGGCGCCGAAGCGAATGGAATCGCCGAAATCATTTCCGGCCAGACCGGGCATGACGGTGTCCAGATCAATGACGCAAAGCGGCTTGCGCGTTGCTGCGTCCAGCATCACGTTGTTCAATTTGGTGTCATTGTGCGTCACGCGAAGGGGGAGCGCGCCGGATTCCAGCATGGACAGCATGCTCCCGGCCATCGCTTCCCGGGATAAAACAAACGCGATTTCCGGTTGAACCTCCTGCGCGCGCTGGAACGCATCGGCTGCCAATGCTTCCCGGAATAGCCGATAGCGGTCCCGCGTATCGTGGAAATGCGGAATGGTTTCGGTTAGCGTGTGCGCGGGGAATTCCGCCAATTGCCGCTGAAATTCGCCGAAAGCCACGCCGCTTTGGCGGAAATCTTCTTCATTTTCAGCGCGCTCCAGACATACGCTGTCCTCGATAAATTCATATACGCGATAGAAGCCTCCATCCAAAGAATGCAAATATCGCGCGCCGTCCTTTGTGGGCACCAGCGACAGCGCGTTTCGCCCCGTTTGCCCATGTGCGCGCAAATAGTCTGTGACCAGCGCAATATTGCGCATCAATCCTTCTACGTCGCGAAAGATGGCGTCGTTGATCCGTTGCAGGATGTAGCGCCTGCCTGCGTCTGTGATCACCAGATAGGTGCGGTTGATGTGACCGTTTCCATACGGTTCGCAGGATATGGCGCGCCCGGACAGCAAAAATTGATTCAGAATTTCCAGCATCAGTATCCCTCCAATTCACATCAATATCATAACAGAAAACCAAGGGGAATAGGTGGCGTAATTGGCGCGGGTTTTTGCAAATATGTCGGAATTAACGCAAATATGCTGGCACGCAATGCAAAAATGAGGCAAGATAAGGAAAAAATGCTGGAGGAGTGCAATGGCGTATATGCCGATAGAGATGCACAGCACCGTTCGCATCCGGGCGCTGTACAGCTTTCATTATTTCCAGTTTACATCTGGATATATTTTTCCCGGCGAGGCCCATGATTTTTGGGAAATGGTATATGTGGATCAGGGCGAAGCGGATATTGGTGCGGGAGAAAACGTCTATCGTTTGCAGCAAGGACAGGTAATGTTTCATCAGCCCAACGAATGGCACAGCATATGGGCAAATTCGGCAAAGGGCCCGAACATCTTCGTGGTGTCCTTTAGCGCGGAGGGAGAGGCGATGAGCCGCTTCTGTGGACGCCATTTTACCTTGCAGTTGGAACAGCGCGCCACGCTATCCAGGCTGATTGCGGAAGGCAGCGCGCTATTTGGGCCGGTGCTGGACATTTCGGAATTGGAGCAGTTGCATTCGAAAGCGGAAGACGCGCCTTTGGGTGCGGAGCAGATGGTGACGCTGTATTTGGAAAGCTTTCTAATTCAGCTGTTGCGGGAAGAAAAGCGGGAACCTGCCCTGAAACGCATTGAGCCAGCGGCCGTGACGGAGGACCGGCGTTCGCTGGAGGTCATTGAGCAACTGACCGCGCTGTTCCGGGAAAACATGGATGGCACGCTATGCTTTCGAGAGGTGTGCAGACGACTGGGGTTGGGCGAAACGGCGCTGAAGCGCTGTGCGCGGCAGCACCTGGGCGTAGGCGTTATGGAATACTACCAGCGCATTCGCACGGAGGAGGCGCGGCGAATGCTGCGGGAAGGCAGACTGAACGTCAGCCAGATTGCGGAGCGACTGGGATATTCCAGCTTGCAGGCCTTTTCCCGGCAGTTCCGCCATTTGATGGGGATTACGCCAACCCAATATACCCGCATGATTATGCGATAAACAAAAACCGCCGTTTTTCCAAAGAACGCCCGACAGAAAGTAGTACAGAAAAGGCGGATGCCAGTTCGCGTTCCACTGGCATCCGCCTTTCATGATTTCTGCAAACCGGAAGCTGCATAGCCTGTCAACATGCTCGCCGCCGCAAGGTGGGTTTTCATTTCCTTCGGCAACAGGTTGGCGGCAGAAGCTGCGGCTGCGATGTCTTGCTGGCAGACATATCCGGAGGAGGAGTATTCTGGCGCGTTGAACGCCGGAAAGATGAGCAAGGTTCAAAGGCAATTTTTTCTGAAAGAGACAAAAACTTCGGAATCTCTGGAAATCGTGCAGCCTTCCTTGAAAAGAACCCAGGAGCCTTCCATGCGATCGTTCTGCGCAAGAAATCCCGTTTCCCTGCTCCTTCAATTCAGGTCTTTTGGAATGGTGATACAAAGGCGAACGCGCCAAGCCGGGAACGAGCTTCAAGTTTCTTCCACGCGATAAATCCGCTTCCATTCGGCGGTGGGCGCGCCGTTTTCCTCATACATGATCAGTGGCTCCAGCCAATGCAGCATGTCCCCGCCGCCTTTTACCGCGTC
>JAQXRL010000036.1 GCA_029218505.1 Eubacteriales bacterium
AAAAAATCAGACGACCTTCTAAGAAAGCCGCCCAATCTTGTGGAGGTGCCACCCGGATTCGGACCGGGGAATGAAGGTTTTGCAGACCTTTGCCTTACCACTTGGCTATGGCACCGAATATATTTCGGCGCGTAAAACGCGCCGGAAAATGGAGCGGTAGACGAGACTCGGACTCGCGACCTCCACCTTGGCAAGGTGGCGCTCTACCAACTGAGCTACTACCGCATGGTGCCTTGGGGCGGAATTGAACCACCGACACTGTGATTTTCAGTCACATGCTCTACCAACTGAGCTACCAAGGCAAATGGCGATCCGGAAGGGGCTCGAACCCTCGACCTCCAGCGTGACAGGCTGGCATTCTAAACCAACTGAACTACCGGACCATGTGGTGGGAACAACAGGGCTCGAACCTGTGACCCTTTGCTTGTAAGGCAAATGCTCTCCCAGCTGAGCTATGCTCCCACAGGCTCCCTGTTCAAGTATCGCTCACGACGACGTGTTATATAATACCGTAAATCGCGTGATTTGTCAATACCCAAATTCAATTTTTTTCAAGTTTTTTGGGCGGTTCGGGAAAAAGCCCGAACCGCCGCGGGCATCATTGGTTGGAGATGACGTAAGTGGCGGCCAAGGCCATGCTTTCGCCTGCGCTGAAGGCGTTTAGCAATGCCTTTAGAATGAAATAGGGCAGGGGCGCAATGGTCAGGTTTGGTGCAATGCAGAACAGCACGCCCATGGGGATGATCATATACAGCACCAGCGCGCGCAAAGCCACGTAAATTGCCTGCTTCACCAGGCCGCGGGGGAAATGCGCGATGCGAGGATTTTTTGCGGCGTCCATTCCCACATAGGGGGCCTTTCCCTTCTTCACGTCGGCGTAATAGCCGGGAATGGAGAGCAGGGCGCAGATCAGGGCAGTGGAGGACAAGGTGATGACCAAATCCGCAGGAATGGCCGAAAGCGCCATGGTAGCGCCGGATTTGTAATTCAGGAAAAAGAAGATCACCAGGCAGAGTACCAACGTCGGCAGGAAGATCATGAGGAATTTTGTGCTGATGTATTTCTTTGCGATCGCGTTCATGCGGACACCTCCTCACGGAAGAAATGGTTGGTCACGGGTGCGAAATCTGGGGAAAGTACCGGGGTGCGTGCCATGGAAACCATCCTTTCTTTGGTCAGCAGGGTAGCTTGACCTGTATTGCGTGCCGGGAACATACCGGGCACAACGATAGTGTACCATTGTTTTGCTACTTACACAATATTCCTTGGAAGAAAATACAGGAAGTTTAACACAATTCGCCATCATGGATGCTTTTTCGAGAAGAAGCTTGACAAAGCCGGCTGCAGGGGAGTACAATTTACCCTGGGGGTTATCGCTGATTACCGGCTCGGCAGAGGAGGGAAAGCGTGAAGAGAACAAAATTGGATGATCGCCGTTTGCCCAATTACAGCAAAAACGAAGAGCGGTTCAATATGATATCCCATATTGTGGGCGGCGCGCTGGGAATTGTGGCGACGGTATTGTGCGTGGTTACGGCGGCGCGAAAGGGAAACCCATATTCTGTGGTGGGCGGGGCGATTTTTGGCGCGATGATGATGGCGTTGTATGCGGTATCCAGCGTATACCATGGACTGCATCCTCATTTGCGGGCCAAAAAGGTAATGCAAGTGATCGACCATTGTACGATCTTTTTGCTGATTGCGGGCACGTATACCCCTGTTACCCTTTGTTCCGTGCGGGAGTTGAGCCCTGCCCTTGGATGGACGATGTTTGGCGTAATTTGGGGAATGGCGCTAATGGGGATTGTGTTTAATGCAATTGATCTGCGCAAATTCCGCGTGTTTTCCATGGTGTGTTATTTGGCAATGGGCTGGTGTATTGTGCTTACGGCCAACAAAATGCCGGCAATGCTGGGAAAAGGAGGCGTAGCATTGCTGGTTTCCGGCGGAGTCAGCTATACCATTGGCGCGGTGCTATATATTCTGGGTGCAAAACGACCCTATATGCATGCGGTGTTTCATGTTTTTGTGGTAATTGGAAGCCTTTTGCACTTTTTGTGCATTCTTTTGTATGTGCTTTAGAGGAGTGAACGGTTCATGGAAAAGCCCAAACGGGAGGGTTCTTCTGTAAAAGAAAGATTGATCCAGGCGGGGATCGAAGAGATTTGCGAAAACGGCATTCGAAATTTTTCTACCAGGCGCGTTGCCGCGCGATGCGGCGTTTCCTGCGCCGCGCCTTATAAGCATTTTGCGGATCAGCAGGAATTGATTCAGGCAATCATTGACCATATCAACCAGGAATGGTATCGCAGACAGAGCATTATCGAGAAAAAATATGAAGGGGACACGCGAAAACAGCTTGTGGAAATCAGCCGGGCATACATTTATTTTTTGGTGGAATACCCCAGTTTTCGTTCCACAATTATGATTCGCGACAATGAAGAGGAGCCGGAACACATCAGGGCGAGAGCGGGATTAAGCGAATGCACGAAGCGATTGGTCGCAAAATATTGCCAGGAAGTTGGCATGTCGCCGGAAGATGAACGGCGCAAGACATATGTGGTGCGTTCGTTGATTTATGGCGCGGCGCTAATGTTGGATAACGGAGAATTGCCGGATGTGGAGGAAAGCCATCGCGCCATTGCGGAGACGATAGAGCGAGAATTTGATCTGCCATAGTGGAAGGGAGATTGCGCCATGCAGTATACAATCTATCAGATTGCGTTGCTGTTTTTTCTATACGCGTTTCTGGGATGGTGCTTGGAAGTGATTTTTCACGCGGTAAGCGTGGGGAAATTTGTGAATCGCGGTTTCCTGAACGGTCCTGTTTGCCCGATTTACGGCGTGGGCGCCGTGGCGGTCATTCTGGCGCTGACGCCCATTGCGGAAAACCTGCTGCTGTTGTTTCTTGGTTCCATGCTGCTTACCACGGCATTGGAATACATCACCGGGCTGGTGCTGGAAAAAATCTTTCATGCCAAATGGTGGGATTATTCCGCGGAACCGTTCAACCTTTCCGGTTACGTATGCCTGCGGTTTTCCTTGATGTGGGGACTGGCGTGTGTGTTTGTGATGCGCATTGTGCATCCCAGCCTGATGACATTGCTGGACAAGATTCCCGCGATGTTGGGTTGGACCATCATCTGGATGTTCTCCGCGCTGACGCTGGTCGATTTGGTGGCAACGGTGCTGGCGGCCAAAAAACTGGAAAAGCATTTGCGGGCGCTGAGCCAAATGGCGGGAGAAATCCATAACATGTCGGACGCCCTTGGGCTGCGCATTGCGGACACCACGCTGTTTACCATGGAAAAAGCGGGCGCACAGAAGGACCGGCTTGTGGAGAAAAAGGATGAGTGGAGCGACAAAATCGCGGAAAAACGGGAACAGATTGGCGATACGCTTGCGGAAGGCAAAGAACAACTGGATCAAATGCTTGGTCAGCTGGAGGAAAAGCGCCAGGCCTTTGCAAACGCTTTGGCGGAATACAAAATCAGCGCAAACCGTTTTGTAAAGGCGTTTCCCGGAATGAAGAGCGTGCGCTATCAAGACGTGTTGGAACGAATTCGGGAACGTCCCAAACGGGGCAAGGAAAGAAAAAAAGACGATTGATCGTCGAAAAGAGAGCGCGTCCGGATCGGAGCGCGGATTCCCAAACCAAAAGGCTTCCGGAGAGGGCGTTTGCGCCTTGGCCGGAAGCCTTGGCTTTGGAAAATTTTGCGGGATCCGCGACGGCATCCGTCAGCAGAACGCTGTTTCCGGGAATGCACAGGGCTTTCGAACGCACAGGCGCACATCGAAAGAGTTTTGAACAACAGGCGCGCCCGCAACAAGCAGAAAACAGGCGCGCGGTTTTCGCGGCATACAAAAAATGTGTGGACGAGATCCGTGCAAATGCGACGTTTTATAACACAAAATATCGTGTTTTTTCACCACATACATGGTATAATAAATGCGTATGCAAAATGCGCCGGCAAAAGCGCCGGCGGTTTCCCGCATTTGCGGTGTAAAAAAGGAGGATGAACCATGTTGCAGTATACCCCCGAAGTCGAGGAAATGGTATGCGTTGCAAAAGGCCCGAACCATGGCCCTGCCCCGATTCCCGAGGAGGGCAAATGGGTGCAGGCCAAGGAGATCAAGGATATTTCCGGCCTTACCCATGGCGTGGGTTGGTGCGCGCCTCAGCAGGGCGCTTGCAAGCTGACGCTGAACGTAAAAAATGGCGTTATTGAAGAAGCGTTGGTGGAAACCTTGGGTTGCTCCGGCATGACCCATTCCGCCGCAATGGCTTCCGAAATTCTGCCCGGAAAGACCATTTTGGAAGCGTTGAATACCGACCTGGTGTGCGACGCGATCAACACGGCCATGCGCGAGCTGTTTTTGCAGATTGTCTATGGCCGTACCCAGTCCGCGTTTTCTGAAGGCGGCCTGACCATCGGCGCCGGTTTGGAGGATTTGGGCAAAGGCCTGCGTTCTCAGGTGGGCACCATGTATGGCACCAAGCTGAAGGGCGCGCGTTACCTGGAGATGGCGGAAGGTTACGTCATTTCTATCGCGCTGGATGAGGACAGCGAGATTTGCGGTTATAAGTTTGTGTCTCTGGGCAAGATGATGGACGCCATCAAAAAGGGCGTTGATCCCAAGGAAGCCTATGAGAAGAACATTGGCACCTATGGCCGCTACGAAGGCGCGGTCAAGTATATCGACCCGCGCAAGCAGTAACAGGAGGTGCGATCATGGCTTTGTTTGAAGGATATGAAAGAAGAATTGCCCAAATTCAGCCTGTTTTGGAAAAGTACGGCTTTCGGGACTTTGAAGATCTGAAAGCATACAACCTGTCCAGGGGCGTGGATGCATATAAGATTACGGAAGGAATTCAACCAATTGCCTTTGAAAACGCCAAATGGGCATATACGCTGGGCGCGGGTATCGCGCTGAAAAAGGGCGTAAAGACCGCTGCAGAGGCAGCCGAATGCATCGGCGAAGGCTTGCAGGCCTTCTGCGTGCCGGGTTCTGTTGCAGATCAGCGTAAGGTTGGCCTGGGCCATGGAAATTTGGGCGCGATGCTGCTGCGCGAAGAAACGGAATGCTTCTGCTTCCTGGCGGGTCACGAATCCTTTGCCGCGGCGGAAGGCGCCATTGGCATTGCGCGCAACGCGAATAAAGTGCGCAAGACGCCTTTGCGCGTGATTTTGAACGGCTTGGGCAAGGACGCCGCCATGATTATCTCCCGAATCAACGGCTTCACCTATGTGCAAACCAAGTTTGATTATGCCACCAGCGAATTGACGGTGGTCAAGGAGAAGGCCTATTCCGACGGCGAACGCTCCAAAGTGCGCTGCTACGGCGCGGATGA